>NZ_JAOQJI010000046.1:0-32090 GCF_025567125.1 Phocaeicola fibrisolvens
ATAGGTGAAAAATCTGACATGGCAAAATCCTGAGCAACTTTTTGTTGCTCAGGTACTTAAAAAGTTATATTTGTAATAGTGTTGCGGAATTAAGGATATAATATTTATCAGCAGTCAATGAAGATATCAAAAAAGCATCTCCTTTTTCCACATAAAGACCATTCTCCTTTGCTACCAAATTCTTCTCGTTTATAGGATCGTCCTTTATCTGAACATCATTTAATACTGCAACTTGTAATTGATGAAACAGCTCATCATCAGATTCTATTTTATCCATACCATCAATCAATTCACGATATAATGGAAAAGTTATCGATAATGCATGAGGAGAAAACAACCAAACGGCCTCTGCCTCTTTCCCTTTTTGACGCATAGAGAAATTAACTGGCATATTCATCTTTACTAAAACCCTCTGAAAAGATTTTGCATTTTTTACTACCACTTTCTGTCCATCTACATACATGACCACATGATATTCCTGCAACTTACGATCAATAGATACAGCATCTTTCTGAAGCAAAAGCTCTAAAAAAAATCTTTCCAGGAAATTACAAAGCCCCACATCTAAAATTTGCTTTGTAGCTTCACTAAACAACGAAACACCTAAATGACAAACTTGACCTTTATCATTGTGCTGCATAACAATCGACTTTCCTTCAATAATCACAGGTATCTCCATTATAGTATCTACAGAAGACAAGGTACCTTCAGGCAATTGTTCAGCAATTTGCTTCAACTTACGGCTAACAAACTGTATATCATCTCTTTCATTTCCACTCATAGAAGCACAGAACAAAAGACCTATCCATATCATCCATAAAAATTTACACATAAGTAAACATTCAAAAAATTAATTCTACATATAATTAATCTATAAATAAACTCATACCCATGAGAGTATAATGGAAGATAAAAAAGAAATAATCCTCTCTCCCCATATCTTTTCAGTTTCTTTCTCTTCCCATTACTATGGACAGAAGCAATGTCAAGCAAAACCACTGTATTCTTCTTTGTTTCAAAAGGTAGGGCCCCCCGGTATTTCTTATTCGCCTATACCCTACACCAATGATTCAAGAAAACGTTTGAAAGTCATGTCACCAGCTTTTTGCCGGAAGCCTTTCTTCCCCTGCTTGAGGCGATCAACCTCGGTTAATTTCGGCACTTTCATACATTTCATGATTTACATTTTAACAATGACATGATACAATATTATTATTTTGTGCCGAACATAAGATATTTTAGATCATTTACTTAACTATTCAATTTTAGAATAAATAATAGAATGAATCTGAGATTTCATCGTTGTATATCCAAAAACAACTTCCTCCGACTCAAAATATTTACGCAACCAATCCTTCGCTAAAATAAAATCAGGTTTTACACCTTCTCCTTTTAGATACATCTGATACAATTCATACATAGCTCGGGTATTTCCTTTTGCAGCTGCTTTATTTAAATAATCCAAAGCTTTTGCATAATCTTTCTCCACAAGAATACCATCCCTGTAAAATATACCGACATCAGTCATTGCGTCAGCATATTGCATAGAAACTGCCTGTTGATAATATTCCCATGCTTTTTGAGGATTACGTTCTACTCCTAACCCCTCATTATATAACCATCCTAATCGATAGGCAGCATAAGGGCAACGACGAAGAAAAGCTTTTTGATAGCATGCTAAGGCCTGATTATAATCCGGTTGACTTCCCGCAAATGTTTCCCAATATGAATCGCCACACAAAACCATTGCATCAGTATACCCTGCAGCGTAGGCCTTATTATATAAATCTCTTGCCTTTTCCAGATTTTTATCAATACCCAATCCCTGCTGATAAATCTTAGCCATATTCAACATTGCAAAAAGATTATTCTTCATAGAAGCTTCCATAAAATACGCAACTCCCATCCGCAAATTACGAGGCATACCTAAACCTGAAACAGACAAACACCCCAAATCATTTAGAGCTGACACATTTTCCGAAGATTCACGCGTTTTTCTATTAACCAACTCACGTAAAGCTGGATTTGATATTTTTTCTGTTTCTGTTATTTTATGATATTTAAAACCTGAATAATCCTTAGGGGCCTTAAAAAACATGCAAGGTTCACTTGCCGTAAATAATTCTTTTTCAACCACAGCTTTCTCTATAAGTTTCGAATGCATATTACCTGACAATTTAAACCCATCAAATTTTATTCGAAATTCATAGGAATAAAAACGTACAGGTTGTACGGTCAATGTATCAGCCAAAGTTGCAGAATCAGTAACTAAGACCTCCTCTGCTTTTTCATCAGCAGATAACAGATTACTCCAATCTACATTAAATATGTCATCTACAATCTGTGTAAAATCAGAAAATTTCTTCCGTTCTTCATTTTGTTTTTGAACCTGAAAATCAAAACAAATCTCATCTCCTTCTGCAAAGCCCTGGACTTTCATACCAATCAAAGAAGCATAGTCCTTATTTTCACTCGCATAAGAGTTAGCATTTAATGTAATCCATAATTGATTCTTTTCAGATTCTATATCAAAAATCCACATTTCTCTTCCATTATTTCCCAACTTATCAGAGACCCAGCGCCCCGTAATTTCACGTTGTATGGAAATTGGAATATCTTCTTTTATCGCAGAAGATAAAACCGTTGAATCAGCTGTTTCTATGCCACCAGACAAAACAACAGGAATCATATCAGGCTTCGTTTTATCTACTTTAGGAACTTCCGCATTACCACTCAATACAGGAACTGTCACCACTGGAGTAGTTAATGCCATATCAGGCTGTTTTCCTGACATACCATTAATTTGATAAGTAAGCTTAGAAATGGTTGTTTTCAGTTCCTCTGCATTCGTTGCTTCCGGACGTAAGCGTAAATAATTCGCATAGCACATACATGCCTTTTCCAAAGCTTCTTTATTCGTTGTCATGGAAGCATAAATATCTCCCAATTGCAGATAAGAATCAGGTAAACCTGGAGAAACTTTTAAAATCTGTTTATAGATTTGAATAGCTTCTGTCTGATTACTCTCATTCAAGGCCTTATGAGCCTGAAAAAACAACTTTAGTAATTGTTCTTTAGTTGGAGCCTGTCCATATATACATCCCCCGCATAAACATATTGCCAACAAAAGAATAAAACGATTCATTTTTTGTATTATTTTTTAGATTATTTTCATCATACTCACAAATATATCAATAAAAATTAAATCAACAAAAAAAGAAGAACAATTTGTTCTTCCCTTTTTTTACATACTTGTCTAGTCCTAAAAAACTTACAAACAAGTCAACCACTTTTCATTCATTACCCTATAAGCAACAGATTTATTATAAGTACCACCCTTATCTGTATCTTGATAACACTTGCATTAACAATACAACGAATCTTTACAATAAGCTACTTATTATCCAACGCTTCATGTATATCTTCCTTGTAATTGTACCCATAAAATTTATAAATGTCTATCTGATGCTTCAAACGTCTCAAGAAATCCTGGATATCTTTATTCTCAGGCTTACTCCATTGAATTTCCGCCAAGGCTGCAATACGCGGCATCATTTGCCATTCCATTTTCATCCGTTCCTTGGTCCATTCCGTCCAGATACATCCCTGCGCCCCTATCAGATTTTCTTTCTGCTCAGAAGCAGCTTCTTCCGGAACCGGTTCAAACAGATACACCCTTTCAATGCTGCTCAATCCTTTTAACTGATTGTATTTAGGATTACTGAAATACAGATTTGAAATCGGACAAGCTATCGTTCTATACCCGCCTTCAATGGATTTCAGGCGAGCTTCCGGACTGGTCCATGCCATTACGATGGTAGATTTGGCAGGATTGCCGGCCAGAATCTCATCCCAAGCCATCATTTCTCGGCCACGTTTATGGATTTCTTTTTCCACTTCTCCCATAAACCAAGCCTGAAGCTGATTTTCTTTCGTATGTTTTTCCGAATCCTTCAATCCGAGTTCTTTGATTTTTTGCTGACATTTCTCACACGTCTTCCAATGATATTTAGGACATTCATCTCCACCTATATGAATATAAGGAGAAGGAAAAATATCCATTATCTCATTTATCACATCTTTGGCAAACTGCAACGTTTTCTCATTTCCTCCACACAGCACATCCCTAAATACCCCGAAAGTAGTAGCCACCTCATAAGGTCCTCCTGTACATCCCAGTTCAGGATAAGAAGCCAGCGCGGCCAGCATGTGACCCGGCATATCGATTTCCGGAATCACTGTAATATATCGTTCAGCTGCATATCGCACAATCTCTCTTGCCTCATCCTGTGTATAGTATCCGCTGACAGGAATACTATCCATTTCTTTCGTCTCCCAATCCTTGATGGTACATTTTCGTTTAGAACCTACTTCTGTAAGTTTCGGATATTTTTTTATCTCAATACGCCAACCCTGATCCTCGGTAAGATGCCAGTGAAAATAATTGATATTATGCAAGGCAAGCATATCAATAATCTTTTTAAAATAATCCACTCCGAAGAAGTGCCGGCCTACATCTACCATAAAGCCTCTATAGCCAAAGCGTGGGTAGTCTTTTACAACTCCGCAGGGAATGGCCGCTAGCGCTTTCCCCTCTGTGACAGGCAATGCCTTATGCAGTGTCTGTATACCATAAAATACTCCAGCCTCAGTTTTACCCTTCAGCGTTATCTGCTCCTTCGAAACATTCAGCTCATACCCTTCATCATGGAATAAAGTATTATCCAAGCTTAACACAATTGCATGTTCCTTTGGCTCAACAGACAATTCCACATCGATGCCCGTAAATTTCTTTATATAAGCAGACAGAAACTCCGCATTCCTTTTCATCTTCTCATTATTCTCCGGATAACATATATTTGTCGAACCATCGATAACAAAAGAAGAACCGTCTTCTGATTTAACGACTTCATTGGGTACTGGAATTATATCCAGACTTCCAAGCATCACCTTATTCTGAGCACAGACCATAAGGAATGAGGGCATCAGTAAAGTGAACAACATCCATTTTTTCAATTGACTTGCATTCATAAATTCATTCTCATATAATTAGAAATAAAATAAACAAGGATATATCGTCATGACAAACTGTTTTCTATAAATAGAATACGCATCTAGAACCTACCTAACATCCTGGTCATATTCCAACAGACTTGCCGATTCAAAGATAATCGTTTTTAGATAATTATACCAACAATCAGTCAAATACGCACATTTTATTCTTTTTTTTCCTCATTTTGTCAATATAAGCCACAATACCTCACACACTGTTTGCACGATTCAGAAACAAATCGTATCTTTGAATCAAAGTTTTATACGAAGCAAACACCTTGTATTTACCTAAAACATCCATTCTTATGAAAATGAATCATTATGCAAAATGCGTGACTACCGGAATCCTATGCACATTCATGTATGGCACTTTATCGGCACAAGAAACAGACTTCGACCTCTCCTCCCAACGCTCTGAAAAGCAGGATGTACTGGCTGTCCCCGGGAAAAAAATCGACCACAAAGGTTTGATCATCAACCCTACCCCTCACCAGATGAAACTGGATGCGAATAACACCTGCCCCATTACACAAGGAATCTACCTGAAAGATAAACAGCAGAAATTTGCAGCCAGTCTAGACTTTCTCACACAGAACAAGAAAGGAATCAAACTCACCATTGACTTCGGAGCGAAAGCTGCTGGGAAAGCAAACGTAAAGCAAATCTCAGGTGCCTATTCTCTGGTGATTGGCAAAAAGGAAATCACCATCATCGGCTACGACGCACGTGGTGCATTCTATGGTATACAAACGTTGAAGCAACTGACAGAAAGCCCGGTTTCAGCCCACGGTACACTGCCCTGCATGGAAATCAACGATTATCCGGACCTACCTAACCGAGGTGTGGTAGAAGGTTTCTACGGCACGCCCTGGTCACACGAAGTCCGCCTGTCGCTGATTGATTTCTATGGAAAGTTCAAGATGAACACCTATTTATACGGTCCTAAAGACGACCCTTATCACAGCTGTCCGAACTGGCGTCTGCCCTATCCGGAAAAAGAAGCACAACACATCAAGGAACTGGTGGATGCCAGCAACCGGAATTACGTGGACTTCGTGTGGGCCATCCATCCGGGACAGGACATCAAATGGAATGAAGAAGATTATCATAACCTGCTCCAGAAATTCAACTGGATGTACGACTTGGGGGTACGGCATTTTGCCATTTTCTTCGACGACATTTCGGGCGAGGGAACCAACCCGCTGAAGCAAACGGAACTGCTGAACCGACTGACTGAAGAATTTGTGAAAGTAAAAGGAGATGTGTCTCCGCTGACGGTTTGCCCGACCGACTATTCCAAACTTTGGGCCAATCCGACCGAAAAAGGCAGCCTTGCCATTTACGGGAAAACACTGAATCCTGAAATAAAGGTATTCTGGACAGGCGATGTGGTGTGCAGTGACCTGACCCCTGAAACCCTCGACTTCATCAATTCCCGCATCAAACGTCCGGCTTACTATTGGTGGAACTATCCGGTGACTGACTACATCCGTAACTTCCTGCTCCAAGGACCGGTCTACGGACTGGATACCAGCCTGACGGCCCAAGAGACCTGCGGTGTAATCAGCAATCCAATGGAACACGGTGAGGCCTCCAAACTGGCTTTGTATGGAGTGGCTGACTATGCTTGGAACATCGCCGACTACAATGCCATTGACAACTGGGAACGGGGGCTGGCCGAACTGGTACCCGATGCCACAGAGGCTTACCGCACTTTCGCCATTCATTCCAGTGATACTGAAAACGGATACCGGCGGGATGAATCCTGGGAAACAAAGACTTTCCGTATTGCCGACTGGAACGATGCGGCAGCCAACGCCCTGGAAGAAGAATTCAAGAAAGTAGAAAGCGTTCCTGCACGCATGGAAAACGGTTGCAAAAACAAGGCATTGCTCAACGAACTCCGGCCTTGGCTGACAGAATTCGGCAAACTGGGTACACGCGGCAAGCAGGCCATCGAGCTGGCTCGTATATACCGCTCCGGTCAGGACGATGCGCTTTTCTGGACGAAATACATACAAAACATCATGACACCGGAAGACCGGAAAAACTACGAAGCCCACAAGTCGGGTACCCTGAAACTTCAGCCGTTCTATGAGTATGCGATGGACGACATGGCACACGGATACCTGAAAAAACTGTCGGGGAAAGTACCAACCGATTATAAAGGTATAGGCTCTTTCAGCAGTGCGCATACTGTACAAACCAAACTGATGTTCGACAATGATTCTACAACTTTCTATACTTCTGGAATTGCCCAGAAACCGAACGACTGGATTGGGGTAGACCTGCGCGACGTACGTGATGTGACGGAAATCTCCATCCTTCAGGGAAGAAATTCCAAAGACGATGTAGACTATTTCGACCATGCCGTAGTGGAATGTTCCGCAGATGGACAAAACTGGAAAGCCCTTACCGGCGAACTGAACCAGCAATACATCATCCACTGGCAGGGAACTCCGGAAAAGGCACGCTACGTCCGCCTGAAACGACTGGATTCCAAACGCACCAACTATGCTTCTGTCCGCTCCTTCGATGTAAATCCGCTCCGCCCGGACAACCTTGGCTTTACGCTTGAAGCAGATACACTGAGTAAAGCGGTCTATGCTTTCGACAACAACCTGGCCACTTCTTACCAGAGCACAAAAGCGATTGCTTTCGAAGTAGACAAAGATGTCAAGGCCTACACCTTACTGATGAACCAGTTGTCTGCCCCGATAAAATGCGTGCAGCTGGACAAAAAAGGCAAGATACTGTCTGAAACCATGATTGAAACTCCTTATGCAAGAATCGAACTGGCCGACAAGAATGTCTGTCAGATTCGTCTGGAAGGAAAGGTGGAAATCTTTGAAATTGTGCCGATAAAATAACACAACTTCAACAAATCATCCTTCCCCTTCACACTGCATAACAGATAAAAATGCAAAAAGCTGGCATACATGAATGATTGAGACATTTCATTCTGCATGCCAGCTTTCTTTATTGTCCTGACTCAAAAGAATATATACCAGATAAAAATGGGGCAACTCCTTTCGGAATTGTCCCATTTTCATCAAATCTTATTAGTTCAATTACCAACCTGGATTCTGAGAGAGTTCAGGATTCAACAAAATTTCATCGGTAGGAACTTGATACAAATAATATTTATCAAGCCATCCTTTTCCCTCGGCCACAGGGTCATTAAACAAGTACAGATATCCTTCAGTCATTGACCCGTCCAATCCATCAGATACACCAGTCGTAGAGTTATAAAGAGTCATGTTTTTAGAAACGGCATAATCCTTTGAAACCCAAATACCCTTTGCAGCACGATTCAAGAACCAAGGTGCCATACGCCACCGACGGATATCATAAAAGCCAAAACCTTCACCCATCAATTCCACGATACGTTCACGGCGAACTTCCCACAACAAAGCCGGTACTTGAACACCTGCCGTATTTCCTTCCGGATAATAATACGGACGATCCGGGTCAAAATTATCATTAATTTCGCTGACATTCATCGGATCAACACCGGCACGTGCTCTCAATTTATTAATCGTTTCATTAGCGACTCCTTGATCAAAAGCACCCAATTCCGCCTTCGCTTCCGCATAATTCAGCAACACTTCCTCAATCTTAAAGATTGGTTTATCGGCTACATTCAAAGTTCCGTTATTAAAGTTTTCTTCCCAGCAGCAATATAATTTCCATACATAATAACCCGAACGGCAAGTAACAAATGCACCTGTACCCAAATTCGGAATTTGCGGAACCAATGAAGCAGACCAGTTCTGTGCAGGTAAACGTTTCATTCCTACTCCCGGATTACTACAACTATAATTGGCCCCCATTATATCAATATACTCACGGTCGGCAGGGTCAGAAGTATATCCCCAGGTAGCATTTGGATTCTCAGCCGGCTTATTGGCCCCACCAGCTTCTACTTTATAAGGAGGCATTACAGTGTGATACAAACGCGGGTCACGGTTCCGGAAAGTATTATACATCGTCTTATCTCCTGCATATCCCGACAAAGAATTGTGAATAGGCTTTCCATTCTTCATCAGATAAAGATCCACCGTGTTCTGACTCATCTCGACATCCTGGCTGGATGTGTGCTCCAAGTAACATCCACCCTGTACTGGATTGATATCTTTTACATACGACTTATATAAAATAATTCCCGGCACCTTGCCCAAGTCCTCAGTGGTCCACATCTCTCCATAGCCAGCTCCAGGTTGTCCGTCTGTACCATAATATAACGTTGGATAAGCATCCATCAGCAACTTCGACACGCGCACACATTCGTTCAGGTACTTGTCAGCACCTTCCAGCCCATGATACTTACGCCATGTTCCTTCACGCAGGGTAAAGCGCGACAGAGCAGCACGCACGCAATCACGGTCAATCGTATTCGAGCCATCCTGCGATTCAAAATCACCGATGTGAGTTTCAGCCCACTGCAACCGAACCAAGACAGAATCTGCCACCTCTACACGAGGCATTCTCTTACCATAAATTTCAGGACTGTCTTCCGCATAGACTTTATTCACCCAAGGCACATCTCCGAACCGGTCTATCAATTCCATATACCAGAACGCATGGAAGAAGTTTCCAACCGCTCTCCAGTGGTCCTTCTCGGCATCTGTCATATCCGCACCATCAATATGCGAAAACATAATATTAATTCGGCGGATATAGGAACTGAAATCCCATCCGTTACCAGAAGCGGTACTACCTTTGGTTTGGTAAGCAAACTGATTAAATCCGCTAGGAGAGCGTCTGTTCAAATATCCGGCATCCACATCTCCCTCATATTGACCTCCACTACCCCAACCGTTGCTCCGGGTAGAAGTACGAATCGTTGTATTCACAAACATCTCATAACAAGGCCACATGAAATTTTTGAAATTATCATAAGAATTAAAAGCATTTTCTTCGGTCAAGTCTGTTACGGGAGTTTTATCCAGGAAACTGTCATTACACCCTGCAAATGCAAGTCCCAGAAATGCCGTTATGCCTATAAATATTTTTTTCATAATACACAATTTTAATTTAGATATTTACAATGAAAGATTCAAGCCAAAAGATATTGTACGGAATGCCGGATAATTCCATGATAATGTTTCCGGGTCAATACCTTTAGCCAAAGACGAAAATGTAGCCAGATTTTCCACACTGACAAAGGCTTTCAACTGAGACAATGACATTTTCTTTATCCATGATTTAGGGAAAGAATAAGAAAGAGTTACATTCTTGATGCGGAAATAAGAAGCATCAGACAAATATCTGTCAGAAGTTCGATAGTTCGAGCCTTGATTACCATAGCTTCCATAAATACGAGGGAATTCGGCATCCGGATTCGCACAAGTATAATCACCGGCAGCTGCATCCACAGGTCTCCAGTAATTTTCCAATCCTTCATACAATGGAATAAACTTGAAGTCAGCATACATCGGGAAAGTCAATGTATTTGCCAGCCAGGCATCACGCTTTCCTGTTCCCTGCATAAATATACTCAAGTCGAAACCTTCATAACTTACCCCTAAATTGATGCCATACAAATAACGAGGCAAACTATTTCCAATTACTTTACGGTCACCTGGATTTTCCAATGTTCCATCACCAGAATAAATCAAATTTTCACCTTGATCATCATCACGCAAATTCTTAAACTTCACATCTCCCGGACGTGGATTGTATCCATTAATGGCTACCACTCCCTCTTTCAGTTTCCAAGTCTGAGTGCTTTCAAAATCATCTACGGTATAGAATCCGTCATATACGTATCCCCAAATCTCGCCTAACTGTTGTCCTTCATAATAACTGCTCAACAATTTGGACTCATTGCTATCATACTTCGTAATTTCACTCTTCGAGTCAGAAAGATTAAATCCGATTCGATAGCCCACCTTACCAATCTGGTCACGCCAGTTCAAGTTCAATTCCCAACCACGTGTACGCATATCGGCTGTATTCTGATAAGGAGCAGCCGCACCCACTACGGCCGGCAATTGCATACCAGGAGCCAACATACCTTTTGTGTCCTTCTGATACCACTCAAACAAACCAGACAAACGACTATTGAACAATGAGAAATCAAGCCCCACATTTGTCGTAGCCACTTTTTCCCAAGTAAAAGAAGAACTGACTAATGAAGGAATAGAAGTCACAGCCGTCACAGGGTTACCGTCCAATAACCAACCAGTGTACTTATTATTAATCGACATCGAAGGAATAAAAGCATATTCCACAATGTTCTGATTACCAATCATACCGTATGATCCACGCAGTTTCAACATACCTAACCAATCCTGTGCAGACTCCATAAATCTTTCCTGAGCGATATTCCAACCAGCAGAAACAGACGGGAAGAAACCAAACCGAGAATCTTTCGGGAAACGGGAAGAACCGTCATAACGTCCGTTTACTTCCAGCAGATATCTGTCTTTATAGTTGTAGTTTACACGGAAGAAACCTCCACGAACCGCATATTCCGTATAATAATCTTTAGCTGACAAAGTCGATGTTCCACCTCCCAAAGAAGGAACCTCCACTACTGCCTGGCCATAAGAATATACATCCACTGTTTCCTGATAGCTGGATTCCTGATTGTATCCTATCATTACTTTAAAATGATGGTCTTTTGCCAAATCAAAGCTATAAGTACCGTACAAATTTATTGCGTTATAATCTGTATATTGCTTATATTTACGCAAATAATCATTTGACGGATACACATCTTTTCCACCCTGAATGGAAGTCATATTGGTCACTCCGGTATAATAGTGGTAATCGTATATATTTTTATCAAATGTATATTCAAACGCAATTTCCAATCCTTTCAAGGGTTTCAGGATAGACTTGAGGAATATACGCGGGTTATCATTGATATTCTTGTCCGTATTGGCCGCCAAAATCTGATTCCGAGGCGTAAAGAAAGGCAAATTATCGTCAGGACCTGTTCCATATCCTTCTGGCATCGTTCCCTCCGGATAATAAGAAACCAGACGCGTACTATAGATGCCACCAGCTGAAGACTGCGGAAGAGCATTTTTACTATGAGCATAACTTAAAGTTGCTTCCTGTGTAAACCACTTAGTGATATCTGCAGAAACAAAACTGCTCACATTCATTCGACGATAAGAATCCTTATTGGTAATCAATACTCCATCGCTATCTACCATTCCGGCCGACAAACGATAACGCAATCTTTCAGTACCTCCACTTACCGACAGGTTATGGGTCTGCTGGAAACTGGTTTCCAACATATTCTTCACCAAATCCTTCTCATTGAGGAAATACAAAGCGCTACCTTCCTTATATATTCCATCCCCTTTTATATCCAAAGAAGAAGGATCCTTATGATATTGTTCCAGCAATTCCAACCACCGGCTCACACTAGGAGCTCCTAATGACCAATATTGATTACCTTCCACCTCCTGATAAGCACGTAAGTAGGTTTCCAAAGAGGTTTGCTTGGGAAGATTCATTGCACTGGAGAAAGCAAAATTATTATTGTAATTCAACTGGAAACGGGTATTCCCTTTCGGACGCTTAGTGGTAACCAGAATCACACCTCCAGCTGCACGAGCTCCATAGATAGCAGACGAAGCTGCATCCTTCAATACCGTAATCGACTCAATATCATCAGGATTCAGCATATCAATATCTCCTTCCACATTATCAATTAATACCAAAGGGGCTACGGCTGCTCCATACGAACCATCGCTATTTTGAATACCCAATGAATACGCACCACGAATCTGGAAACTCTTGCTTGAACCTACGGCGTTACCTCCACTATTGACCAGCAATCCTGGAACTGCGCCTTGCAAAGCATCCGCTGCTTTTGCCAAAGGTCTGTCGCCCAACACCTCATCCATCTTAACCGTCGTTACCGCACCGGTCAGATTGGCTTTTTTCTGAGAACCAAACCCTACTACTACCACTTCATCCAATGTCTGGGTATCTTCTTTTATAACCAGATCGAGAGCCTGGCCATTCCACTTGACTTGCTGAGAAACATACCCCACAAATGAAATCTCTAACACAGCTCCTTTTGTGACATGAGACAAGACAAACTTTCCGTCTAAATCTGTAATCACACCGTTAGTTGTACCTTTTACGACTACAGAAGCTCCAATAACAGGCTCTCCATTCACATCTTTCACAACACCTTGACAAACAGCATCCTGCTGTAAAATAGAAGTATTAAATCCAAGGTTTTCAGCATGCAATACTCCAACCGGTACAGTTGAAACCAGTAATAACATGCCAACTGGTTTTAAAATTTTAAACATGTTCTTCGTTTTTAATGAACAATTAAGGTTAACTTTCACGAACTTTATCAAAGCAATCATGCAATAATAAAGGAATGTTTTTTATCAGCAACAAATATATATAATAATAGAATAAAATCAAAAGATAATTTAAAATAACAATCATAAAGAACCTATTTCATATAAAATCCGAAGAATCTAAATACATTATATGTAAATAAACATCACATATAAAGATTTGAAACAATATAAATTATAAATATCTGCCTCTATTATAAAAAGATTTAAGTGCCACGCCTATTGTCTACATGAACCTTTTACAATGCCTTTTAGGCAGTCAAAACAAGGCATCAAAAAAACGCCTTTACGTTTCAACCTAAACGCTTCGACGTTTCAAGTAAAACGTAAGGGCGTTTAAGGAAAAACGCAAAGGCGTTTTGAATCAAACGCAAGGACATTTTGGTCGAAACGTCCTTGCGTTTTTTTATGCCTTATTTTATCACCCGGAAATAGTCCGGTTTACGCAGTTTTGCCGGAGCAGGTTCTCCGTCGGGATAGCCCAAAGAAAGGGCTCCGATACCCATCAGTCCTTCGGGAAGTCCCCACTCTTCCATCAGCTGCTTGCCTTCTTCTGTAGCAAACATCTCGCGTTCCCGGTGAATCCAGCAACTGCCCAATCCCAGCGCATGCGCTGCCAGCATCATGTTTTCCAGCACGCAACTTCCGTCCTGTACCGGATTGTTGGCCAGTGAAGGCGCAAAGACCAACACGTAGGTAGGTGCATCGTAATAGGGATTAGAGGTAACTCCCATGATTTCCGCATTCATCTTAGCCAGTTGGGCCAGTACTTCTTTCTTCTGTACGGCCACAATGTAAGGCGACTGCATGCCGCGTGAAGTCGGAGCATACGTACCAGCTTCGAGCACGGCCTTCAGCTCTTCATCCGTAATCTGTTCCGGTTTATACTTACGGCAACTGCGCCGCGTTTCAATGACCTTCAAAAAATCTTTTTCCATATTGATACATTTATTGATGGTTACTTAATTCATTTCTCTATACTGCGTCAGCGTTTTTTCTTCGACAACAAAGTCTTCACAGCTGTCTGCATCAGATGATTGCGCACGTCGGTGTTTCCCACACATTCCAAGGGGAAACCCAATACAAAGGTACGGTAATCCTCTCCACGATATACGGTTCCTACCCCATAATTCCCTTGGGTGTACACAAAGGAAGAGTAGGCTCCAGAAGCGGGCATCACACATTCCATGGAGGGAACGGCATAAACTGTTTCATTGGCTCCTCCTTCCACTTGGAACTGTACCCCGGCTCCCTGCAAAGAAGAGGAAGTCTGGTTGCTGAAACGCCCGCCATACACACACTTCAGTACATTCTTGCCAAAGTCTCCCTTCTGTAAATTTGCTCCCCATGCGGAACCACTCACCAGCAGACGTCCGCCCTGACGACAGTAACGGGTAAGAGCTTCCTGCATGGCCGAAGAGAAGGATTTGGCATCGGCTCCGCAAATCAAATCCACTAGGTCATATTGACTCAGGTCCGTACTTCCGCTCTCCAAGGTTTCATCACTGCAAGACACGAACGAATAGCGTCCGACCCGCTGAATGGCCTTGCCATGCACAAACACATAATCGTATGTATTTCCGGCTATCAGCTTTCCTTCCAAAGCATTGTCGCTGACCCCAAGCCCGTCACCAGTCTCCAGTCCCGCTTTGTCGCGATTGAATCCTTGCTGGTAACCGCAATAAGCAGGAGTCTGTCCATAAGGTATGCCCGGGTCCAACTTCAAGTCAAACCCCTGCAGCAAGGCAGAATTGACTTCCTCCGGACCTGAGGTAGCATCGAACCCGTTCACAATCAGCAACGTGCCTTTACTCCGTTTAGCCTTATAAGCTGACAGAATTTCCGAAGGGAAACTCTCTCCTCCTTTGTTAACGGCAGTCACCTTGAAACTGTACACCAATCCCGGCTCCACTTTCACCGTGTATTCCGGTTTGCGTACATATACTCCATTATCAAATCCGCCGTAACCGATACGGGTATAGACGATGTAGCCCTGCGGTTTGGCCGTAGGTTCCATCACATCCTCCACCGGATTCCAGTTCAGGGTAAAGGTATTTTTCTTTTTTCCTTCCCGGATGGCAAAATGGTTCACCGGAAGCGGCTGCACCACATAATCGGTACCGTGCATGGTAGAAAGGTATTTCAAAATGGATTTATAGACCGAACGCCCCACGGTAAACTTGAAATCGGGATTATGCCCCCATTTCATATCGGCAAAGTTCTGGTGGGAGAGCAATTCCAGAATCATGGAAGGTACTGCCGGCAGACGGGTCTCGCTGTAATTCCGGTTCCACATGCTCCGCCGTGCCCACTGCACTCCAAAACGGGAAGCGATGTCACGCTGCAATCCCGTCAGCACCATGTCCGTCAAGTCGCGCGAAGCATAGCGGGAGATGCCACAGTTCAGTTTCCCGTCGTTGAAGTCGGTCGTATAGATGCCCAACGAACCCACCAGTTCATCATCCGTTTTGAAGCCCGCATCGCTGTGCAGGCCCAGCGTCATTTCAAATGGCACCTTCAGTCCCTCTTCCGAAGGGTTGTACACCGACCCGCCACTCAAGTAGTTCACCATCAGTGAACGGGCGTTGATGTCATCATTGTAATCGTTTTCTCCCTGGCTCTTACTGTACACCTGATAAGGCATGCCAGCCCACTGTGCCCAATAGCGTGCCCCTTCTAGGTAACGAGGTACTCCACTCACCTGTCCGCCACGGACGATATTTCCCATGCCGCCGCCAAAACGGACTGCATCGGCACAAACCACTCCCTTTTGGAAACTTTCATTGCTCAATACTACCATTCCGTAGTCATTCCGTCCCTTATCGAACTCAAAAGTACCCAGATACACCCAGGTACCCCCTCCCATCTGCTGGTTCACCTTGAACTCGGTGACTCCTCCGTTGTGAAAGACCAAGTATTTGGCATCCGACACGCTTTCCGGTAGTGTCTGATAACTGACATAGACTGCATATCTCCCTTTCTCCGGAATATTGGGAATCCATTCGGCAAAGGCTTTCTCCGGCTGACCTTGGGTAGCGATATACCTCGCCGTACCATCCTTGAAAGGATTATAGTTATCCGGATACTGCTGATACTTCTGAGCAAATCCCGGCAGACCTGTATCCTTCCACGTATATTTCTTGTATTCCACTTCCAAGTAATGGCTGCCCGGTGTACAAGTGTTATTGTCCACAATCACCTCGTGGCGCTGCCAGTCGCGTTCACGGGGAGTGAACACCACGGCTCCGGCATTTTCCAACATCGGTATCAGATACGGCACCACAAACGACTGGGTAAACAAGTCTTCCGTGGTACAGAACAAGCGGGGTCTCTGCCAGCGCCATTCATTCCGGTCGTTCCGGTATACCTTTCCATGACTCTGCCACACGGCCACATGCCGCCCCTCCAGTCCCCGGCTGATTTCAAACGGACGCGACACATTGGTCACCCACGGGTTTCCCTTCGCCTCCATTTTGCCATATAGACGGGTCTTGTCTTGCTTCTTCCGGAACGCATTGGGCACTAGGTCTTCAATCGGTTTTCCGTCTGCATACACTTGCAGGGTATAATAATTTACCGGCCCCGGAAGAGACTGTTTCAACAGCCGATAGATGGCCGACACATTTTCTTCCGTAAACGGTTGATAACCAAAAGTCGGACTGGCATACACACGCAATACTTTCTTATCATGTTCCAGCTCAAAACGTTCCAACTTACACTTACCGATATGCGCATACGAAGTCACATAATTGGCAAAAAAATCCTTCAGACGCTGCTCCGTAGTCTGTTCCAGACTTTGTCCAAACGCAGTCCCTGCCACGCAAAGACAGCCCAGCAGAAAAATAGCAATTTTTTTCATATCCATTCTATAGAACCAGCACAAAGGTAACAAAATCTCACAGATTCTTTTCATCCTTACCCCACGAAAAAAGCCGTCCGGCATCTTCCGACACCGAACGGCTTCCCCATTATCTTTACAGACAATAATTAGTTGTTTTCCGGACGAAGTTTACGTACGGTCACAGCAGTCTGCCACATTTCGCTTTCACGCAATGCTTTCAATTCCGCATTCAGTTTTTCACGATAATCCGGCTGAGAGTTGCTGTCGATAGAAATCTGAGCTTCATGACCGCATTTTACACTTTGATACAATTTCTGCATCACCGGTTTGATGGCATCGTGGAACGGGCCCATCCAGTCGAGGGCACCACGCTGTGCAGTAGTAGAGCAGTTTGCATACATCCAGTCCATACCGTTCTTAGCGAACAACGGCATCAGTGACTGAGTCAGTTCTTCTACGGTTTCGTTGAATGCTTCCGACGGAGTATGTCCGTTTTCACGGAGTACTTCATACTGTGCCAGCAGCAATCCCTGGATAGCTCCCATCAAAGAGCCACGTTCACCGGTCAAGTCAGAAGTAGCTTCACGCTGGAATGTAGTTTCGAACAGATAACCTGAACCGATACCGATACCCAATGCGATGGTACGGTCGTATGCCTTACCAGTAGCATCCTGGTAGATAGCATAAGAAGAGTTCAAGCCACGTCCTTCCAGGAACATGGTACGTAAAGAAGTACCTGAACCTTTCGGAGCCACCATGATGACATCGATGTCTTTAGGAGGAACTACGCCCGTACGGTCATTCCAAGTGATGGCAAAACCATGAGAGAAATACAAAGCCTTTCCTGCAGTCAGGCAAGGTTTGATAGTCGGCCATACAGAGATGACTGCTGCATCTGACAACAGACACATGATGATAGTGGCTCTCTTGCAGGCTTCTTCAATGCTGAACAAAGTTTCTCCCGGAACCCATCCATCAGCGATTGCTTTTTCAAAAGTCTTGCCCTGACGCTGTCCGACAATGACGTTAAAACCGTTATCGCGCAAGTTCAATGACTGTCCCGGTCCCTGTACACCGTAACCGATTACAGCAATGGTTTCATCTTTCAATACTTCACGTGCTTTTTCCAATGGAAATTCTTCGCGGGTGATTACATTTTCAATCACACCGCCAAAATTCATTTTTGCCATAGTTTTTACAATCTTTTTACGCAGCCTTTCGGCTGCAAGTTGATATACTAGTTTAATCTCTAAAAATCACTTTACTTCGAACGACTACTTCCGTGCCGTTCTTTTTCACTTCCACATCATATTCATTTTCTCCGGTCTGCTCCTGGAAGAAGCTCAACGTGTCACCGTAATAGCTTTCGGCCACATAGGCCATCTCAAACCGTCGAATTTGTTTCTGACGGAACATTTCCATAGGGAACAAATCCAAGATATGCTCGATGTACTTGATGCTGTTCACATGTCCGTTCAGGTCAATATCGCTGTACTTCACCCGATACTCTCCCATCGGTTGCGGATGCGTCACCTTGATGCGTCCCGGCTTGTCAATCGGACAGTCTTTCTGACATACATAGTCCACAATCGAGCCTCCGTGCAACGTCAGTAAATCGGCCGGCTTACGAGTCTCCATGCTGATCATCGCCCAAATGGAACGGGCATATCCGATAGGCTTCCCGTCCTTGTCCAGAATAGCAAAGTTACGGTCTGTAAAAAGACGGTACACATTCTCCACCCATGTCTGGATTGTAAAGTCTTCGTACGCACGCGGCATGTCTTCCAACTCAATCGCCAGACGGGACAGCACCCACGTGTAATGATTCTCATTCAGCGTGGCAATACCGAATCCTCTGTCAGCCGCATGAAACCCGGCGCAGTTCAGCAAGTGATTGCCCAACACGCCCATCGTCAGCCGTTCCATGAAATCCACATGAAACGGTTCGGCCACAAACCGATAAGTACCAACTTTACTTTCTTCTGTCATAGATTCAATTCTTTTGGTTCCGATATCTTTCTTCACGATGTGCCAGATATTCGTTTACCCGTTCGAAACAGCTGGTTGAAACAGCAATACGTCCGGAACGTACAAACTGAAGCACACAATTCAGCTGTTTCAGTTCCTGATAAAGCGAAGTGATGTCCGTACTCATTCCCACCATCTCCACGATAGAAAAAGTCGGATTGACTTCCACAATATGCGCACTGTAACGGCGAATTACCTTGGAAGCTTCCGGATTCGACTGGAATTCAGGAGTGGACACCTTATACATCGCCACTTCACGCTGGAAGATTTCCTTGTCCGTGAAATAATGTGCCTGAATCACATCCATTTTCTTTTCTATCTGTGTCACCACTTTGCCAATCACATCCGGAGTGGTCCAGCAAGTGATGGTATATTTATGTACTCCCTTGATGGAAGAAGCCGACACATTCAAGCTCTCGATGTTGATCTGGCGACGGGTAAACACCGCGGTAATCTGGTTCAATATACCGGCAATATTTTCTGAATGAACAATGATTGTATATAATGTTTTATTATCCATATTCTTCCTCCTTCTCCTCTCAACATTCCATTAACATATAGTTGACCGAACTTCCCGGAGGTGTCATCGGCAACACATTTCCTTCTTCTATCACACACACCTCCAACAGGAAAGGGCCGTCGGTCGACAGCATTTCCTGAATACCGTCATTCAATTCCTCACGACTCATCACTCTGCGTGAGGCGATTCCATAAGCCGATGCAATCTGCATGTAATCAGGATTCATCATCGGTGTGAAAGAATAGCGGCGGTTGAAGAACATGGCCTGCCACTGACGCACATTGCCCAAGTAATTATTGTTCAGCAGGATAATCTTGACCGGCGATTTCTGTTCCATAATCGTACCCAGTTCCTGCATGGTCATCTGCAAGCCTCCATCTCCCATAAAGGCACATACGGTACGGTCGGGACGGCCAAATGTGGCTCCAATGGCTGCCGGCAGACAGAATCCCATGGTTCCCATACCACCGGAAGTGACAATACTACGAGGTTTGGAAAACTTGAAGTAACGGCAAGCCATCATCTGATTCTGACCGACATCAGTCACCAAAATGGCTTCGTTGTGAGTGGCCTCACTGACCAGATTCACTACCTCACCCATATTGATAGGCCCTTCCTTCGAGAACACTTCCTTTTCAATTACCTGTGTGTATTCTTTCTCTTCATACGGTTTGAAACTGGCAATCCATTCTTCGTGCTTCTGCGGCTGAATCAGTTCGGTAAGCAGTGAAAGCGTCCGTTTGCAGTTTCCTAAAATAGGTACATCCACCGGCACGTTCTTTCCGATTTCCGACGGATCCACATCCAGATGGATTATCTTGGCCTGTTTGGCATACGTATCCAATTTACCGGTCACACGGTCATCAAACCGCATACCCACTGCAATCAATACATCACATTCGTTGGTCTTCACATTCGGCCCCAGGTTTCCATGCATACCCAGCATACCTTTGTTCAAACGATGATTGCTTGGCAATGCTGACAACCCCAACAACGTACACCCGCAAGGAATATCCGCTTTTTCCACGAATTCCTTCAATTCCTGCTGGGCATTTCCCAATTCTACGCCCTGTCCTACCAGTACCAACGGACGTTTGGCCCTATTAATCAAGGCTACAGCCTCAGCCACAGCTTTTGAATCGGTTTCCGGATCCGGATCGTAACTGCGAATGAAATCCAAGTCTACCGGTTCATAATCCGTCATTTCTGTCTGTGCATTCTTGGCGAAGTCCAGTACCACCGGTCCCGGCCGACCGCTCCGAGCGATATAAAACGCACGGGCAACCGCCCAAGCCACATCCTCCGCACGGCGAATCTGATAACTCCATTTGGAAATAGGCTGTGTAATACCTACCAAATCGACTTCCTGAAACGCATCTGTACCCAGCAGGGAAGCCCCTACCTGACCGGCAATCACCACAATCGGCGTACTGTCAATCATGGCATCAGCGATACCGGTAATGGTATTGGTCGCTCCCGGCCCACTTGTTACCAAACAAACTCCCACTTCTCCCGATACACGGGCAAAACCCTGAGCCGCATGCGCAGCTCCTTGTTCATGACGAACCAAAATGTGGTTCAATCTGTCCCGATGGTCATACAACGCATCGAACACCGGCATGATGGCTCCTCCTGGATAGCCGAAGAGTGTTTTTACCCCTTCGTGCTCCAATGAACGCATCAATGCTTCTGAACCTGATATCTTTTCTTTACTCATAAGCTTCTCCTTATTCTAAAATTCTCACTCCACCTTTATCAGCTGAACTCACCATGCTGGCGTACGCCTTCAATGCCTTTGACACCTTACGGTCGCGGGTTACCAGCGTCATCGGACGCTTAGCCAGTTCCTCGTCAGACAATTTCACATTGATGGAACGATTCGGGATATCTATTTCGATGATGTCTCCATCCACAATCTTACCGATGTTACCTCCAGCCGCAGCTTCCGGAGAAATATGCCCGATACTCAAGCCGGAAGTCCCTCCACTGAAACGACCGTCGGTAATCAGTGCACACTCTTTACCCAAATGCTTGGATTTAATATAAGAAGTAGGATACAGCATCTCCTGCATACCCGGTCCTCCCTTCGGACCTTCGTGAGTAATAACTACCACGTCGCCACTGACTATTTTTCCACCTAGGATACCTTCACAAGCAGCTTCCTGTGAATCGAACACCTTGGCCGGACCTGAGAACTTCCAGATACTTTCATCCACTCCAGCAGTTTTCACTACGCAACCGTCTTGAGCGATGTTCCCTTTCAATACAGCCAGTCCACCATCCTTGCTGTACGCATGCTGCAAGTCACGGATACATCCGTTAGCCCGGTCAGTATCCAATTCCTTGTAAGTAGCATTCTGTGCACCCAACTGGATACAGAACTTACCGCCCGGCGCACTCGAATAAATACGCTGTGCATCTGCATCTACCTCCAGACGACAGATATTATATTTGGTAATAGCTTCTGCCAGTGTGGAACCGTCCACCCGGTGTACCGTAGTATCCAACAGTCCCCCTTTGGCCAACTCACCCAAAATATTCAAGATACCTCCTGCGCGGTTCACATCCTGAATGTGATATTTCTGTGTATTGGGAGCTACCTTACAAAGACAAGGCACGCGACGTGATAACATGTCGATGTCATCCATCTTGAAGTCAACTTCCGCCTCATGAGCTACAGCCAACAAGTGAAGCACCGTATTGGTAGAACCACCCATGGCGATGTCGAGGGTCATGGCATTCAAAAAAGCCTCGCGAGTGGCGATACTGCGCGGCAACACGCTGTCATCTCCCTCTTCATAATATTTATACGCATTTTTCACAATCAGTGCTGCCGCATCCTTAAACAACTGCTTACGATTGACGTGAGTGGCCAGAATCGTACCGTTACCCGGCAAAGCCAATCCAATTGCTTCATTCAAACAGTTCATTGAGTTCGCGGTAAACATACCTGAGCAGCTGCCGCAACCCGGACACGCATGACGTTCAATTTCTGCCACATCTTCATCGCTCACGGTAGTATCGGCCGATTTGATCATGGCATCAATCAAATCCAGATGCTGTCCGCCCCACTCTCCAGCTTCCATCGCTCCACCTGATACGAACACCGTAGGGATATTCAATCGCATGGAAGCCATCAACATTCCCGGCGTAATCTTATCACAATTGGAAATACACACCATGGCATCTGCCTTATGTGCATTCACCATATATTCTATGCTATCGGCGATGATGTCGCGCGAAGGCAAAGAATACAGCATCCCGTCATGCCCCATCGCGATTCCGTCGTCGATGGCAATGGTGTTGAACTCAGCCGCAAAGCATCCCAGTTTTTCAATCTCAGCCTTCACCTGCTGACCAATTTCATGTAAGTGCGTATGACCAGGTACAAACTGCGTAAAAGAGTTCACTATTGCGATGATCGGTTTTCCCATCATCTCCTTTTTCATTCCATTGGCCACCCACAGGGCTCTGGCACCTGCCATGCGGCGGCCTTCGGTACTCATCGAACTACGTAACTGATGTTTCATTTTCGTCTTTCTTTTCAATTAAAAAGCCTCTCTCAACGTTTGGTGAGAAAGGCTTTCAAAAATATCATTATCATATAACTACATGCACGAACCTTTCTCACCTCTTGGTG
Organism: Phocaeicola fibrisolvens; assembly: GCF_025567125.1. Classification (NCBI taxonomy): domain Bacteria; kingdom Pseudomonadati; phylum Bacteroidota; class Bacteroidia; order Bacteroidales; family Bacteroidaceae; genus Phocaeicola; species Phocaeicola fibrisolvens. The sequence continues at coordinate 23,424 of NZ_JAOQJI010000046.1, forward strand.
CCACGACCACGACGCGAATAATATGCAGGACTGCCAAGTTTACCAATGTGTGCAATGTAATCATATTTATTATTCTGTTTTTAGTTTACAGCTGCAAAGGTAAAGGCTTTTTTGTAACATGCAAATAAAATGACACTTTTTTTTCAAATAAATTATCATTCGTAAGAAACAACGCTCTTTTATTATCAGTTTATCATTTACCAAAGTGGACAGCTTACATCATACTGACCTTCCATCTATTAAAAGTGTAATTAATTCCACTCTTTCTTTTAATACAGCCCGTAGCCTACCCTAGAATTATTTTATTTAAAAACAAACCCCCATATTCCTTATTTTATTCTATTTATACAGAATAATTATTATTCTTTTTTATAATCCGAACGTTTTTTAGAAAAAACATTTGGATATTGATGTTTTTTTGTATATTTGCCCTCGTTAAAAATTCAACTAAAAAACAACTAAAACTATGAAACCTTTTGGAAAAATGATTCTCGGTGCTTGCACTGTATTAACCTTAGTCTGCACACCTGCCCAATTACTTGCTCAAAGTCTCTCACCCTCCACTCAATGGGAATGGAATAAAGGTACTATCGTAATAAAATCTCCAGAACGCCCAGTTGGACAACAGCCCGTACTAGGGCTCACCGTTCCCAAAATGAATGTGGTACGTGTAGGATTTGTAGGATTAGGAATGCGTGGTCCTGGAGCCGTAGAACGTTTTACCCATATTGCGGGTACAAAAATTGTAGCTTTATGTGATTACGAAAAAGAACGTGCAGAAAGATGTCAGAACTATTTACAGAAAGCCTGCCTGCCTGAAGCAGCCATCTACTCAGGTGCAGAAGGTTATAAAGCACTTTGCGAACGGGAAGACATCGATTTGGTGTATATTGCAGCCGACTGGGACCATCACTTTCCTATTGCAAAATATGCTATGGAACATGGAAAGAACGTAGCCATCGAAGTTCCATCAGCCATGAACTTGGAACAATGCTGGGAACTCATCAACTTGTCAGAAACTACCCGCAAGCACTGCATGATTTTGGAAAACTGCTGCTATGACTGGTTTGAAATGAACACTTTGAACATGGCTCAGCAAGGCGTATTTGGTGAAGTAATCCGCGCACAAGGAGCTTACATCCACAACTTGGATGATTTCTGGCCTTACTATTGGAAAAACGGAAAAGAAGATAAATTGGGCTGGCGCCTGCGTTACAACAAAGAAAACCGCGGCGACGTATATGCTACTCACGGCCTTGGCCCTGTAGCTCAGGCACTCGACATTCATCGTGGTGACCGCATGACTACCTTGGTAGCCATGGATACTAAATCTGTACACGGTAAAGCATTGGTAGAAAAGGCAACAGGTGCACCTTGCAAAGAATTCCGCAACGGTGACCACACTACTACACTTATCCGCACTGCTAACGGAAAAGTCATTGAAATCCAACACGATGTCATGAACCCACAACCTTATAACCGCTTGTATCAGCTGACTGGAACAAAAGGTTTCGCTAATAAATATCCGATTGAAGGCTATGCTGTAGATGCAGCTCAGATGAAAGCTTCCGGCGTGCAACCAAAAGTAGACAACTTAAGTTCTCACTCTTTCCTTCCTGAAAAAGAAATGCAGGCATTGGTCGACAAATACCAGCACCCGATTCTGAAGAAATACGGTGAAATGGCTAAAGAAGTAGGAGGACACGGAGGTATGGACTTCATTATGGATAGCCGCATGGTATACTGTCTGCAAAATGGATTGCCATTGGATATGGATGTATACGACTTGGCTGAATGGTGTTCATTAGCAGAACTGGGAGCCATTTCTATGGACAATGGTTGTGCAGCCGTAGCATTCCCTGATTTTACCCGTGGACACTGGAATGACATAAAAGGATTCCATCACGCATTTGCCACTCCTGAAGATGAAGCCGCAACTGAACTTACCGCTGAAACTGCCACTCTCACACTTAAAGCTCAAGGCATGAAAGAATGGCTATCCAAATCAAAGAAAGCCAATTTGAAAAATGAAGAAATAGAAGCACGTATCAAACAGCTTTCTGCACAATTGGAAAAAACGCAGAAAAAAGCCAACGGCACAGAAAGCAAGGAACTGAAGGAAGCAGTAAAACAAGCTGAAAAGATGTTGAAACAAGCTGAAAAGATGCTTAAAAAATAATCTGAGGTATTAGTCTTCCATACATTTCACAAAGCCAGGTATTTTTAGCCCTGGCTTTGTTTTTTTCAGCCTTTTGTAATCCTTAAAAAACTTTCAAAAAGAAAACATCTCATCTAAGAGGCCTTCATCATTATATATAAAAAAATAAGTTTAGCAAGCGTTTAAGCTACAAATTATTTCAAATACAAACAAGAATAATATAATCAGACAACAATTAATACTAAAATTTTTCCATATATATTATCATATTATATGATTTTTTCTATAAATTTGCCGTATACATAATAATAAATATATATGACTAAATTCAATTTAATTAAATACTATGAAAGTAAAAACAAACAGTGCAGGTAAACTGATTGTGCTAGCGAGTGCACTTTACTGTGCCCCTTTCCCCACAGCGGCAATTTCTGCTCCTGCCAACCAGACCACTTCAGCTACAGTCGTTCAACAAGTGACAAAACTCAAAGGAACAGTTCTAGATGCAAAAACAGGAGAGCCTATTATTGGTGCTAATGTATTAATAAAAGGAACTTCTATAGGAACCATCACAGATTATAATGGTAACTATGAGTTCGAAGGCACAATAGGTGCTAAGCTAATTATATCTTTTGTTGGATATAAGCCAATGGAAATCACCTCAACTGCTCAGAGTCAAACAACAAAACTCCATGAAGATTCGGAAGCCTTAGATGAAGTGGTGGTAGTAGGTTATGGTACACAACGTAAAAGTTCTATCACAGGTTCCATCGCATCAGTCAACGCTGACAAACTAAAAGATGTCACCACACCTAGTGTGGCTAATATGCTACAAGGTAAAGTTGCCGGTGTCCAGGTTTCTCCAACTTCCGGACAGCCGGGTGCAGGAGTCAGTATCCGTGTTCGTGGTATCGGATCCATTACTGGAAGCAAGGAACCACTTTGGGTTATCGATGGTGTAGTAGGTGACGCCGTGGCTGAACTTAACCCGAATGATATTGAATCTATTTCTATTCTGAAAGACGGTTCAGCCACTGCTCTTTATGGTTCACGTGGTGCCAACGGCGTAGTTCTTGTCACTACGAAACGTGGAGCGGCAGGCGTTTCACAATTTGATGCATCCGTCAAATTTGGTGTATCCCAACTGCAACGAGGCAAGCTGCGCATGATGACAGGTGCCGAGTATTATGATTACTTGGAAACAGCCTATCGCAATGCCGGTACTCTTTCCGAACAAAAATGGCTCCAACCCTATTTAAGAGATCGCAACTTTGACTGGTGGGATTTTGCCACTCAAAATGCACTGACTCAAAACTATAATATCAGTTACAAATACGGTAACGAAAAAATCAAATCCTATATATCAGGCGACTACTACACAGAAGAAGGAGCTATCAAAGGCTTCGATTACAAACGGTTCACCATGCGTTCCAATACCGACTATGTAGTAAATGACCGATTGACATTAAAATCTAAAATTGCCATCAGTTATAAAGAAACTTTCAACCAACAGCATTCTTTGGCCTATACAAGTTATTCGCCCTGGGATACTCCTTACAATTCAAAGGGAGAAATCAAGACTGGAAAAGAAGGAGCCCCTTCTCCATCTGAAACAGACTTCAACCCAGACGACAAATGGTTCTCCGACGGCAGTTCAAATTACTTGTACGACCTACAATACAACTGGAGCAAGAACCAAACAAACGCCATGGATATAGGCTTCGGATTCGACTTCAAGATTTTTGACTGGCTGACATTCGAATCCAACAATAAAGTCGGATTCAACAACAGCAATTCCGATATATATACCGATCCGGAAAGCCAAGCTGGAGCAGCCAAAAGAGGAACCTTCCGCAATGAAAGTTACAACACACGTTCTATCTATACCAGCCAGATGCTTCGTATGCTGAAAACATTCAATGAAGTACATGAAATCAATGCCTTCTTAGGATATGACTACGATGAATACCGTTATCGGGATTTGAACGGCGAAGCATCCAATATTTACCCAGGGGCAGGCATTGTGAACGCTGGAGCATCTAATGAAAAAGCCTCCGGCACAAAAACAGAAGAAAAGAATGCAGCCATCTTCTTTAACGGAAACTACTCTTATGCAGGAAAATACCTGTTCCAGGTAATGGTACGCCGCGACGGCTCTTCCCGTTTCGGCTCCAACAAACGATGGGCTACATTCTGGTCTGTAGGAGGTGGATGGAACATGCACGAAGAAGATTTCATCAAAAATATCGAATGGATTAACCAGTTGAAACCTCGTATTTCTTATGGTATCAGCGGTAACCTTCCGGGTGGAGCGTATGAATGGGTTACCAAATTCGACATCACCCAACAATATGGCGATGAAATTGCTTTTTATTCCAACTATTCAGGAAATCCGAACCTGTCATGGGAACAAACAGGTTCATTGGACTATGGATTGGATATCCGCTTGTTCGACCGAGTAAACATAACTTTCGACGGATATTCCAAGAAAGTGAAAAACCTGATTTACTTGAAGCACTTGTCTGCCGTAACAGGATACAACCGGCAAACAGCCAATGACGGAAAGATGGAAAATAAAGGTTTTGAACTAACCGTGACACCTGAAATCATCAAAACTAAAGACTGGTACTGGGACATAAGTTTCAATATCGGCTACAACAAAAATAAAGTAACTTACCTTCCCGACGGAGATGACCTGGTAACAAAAGCAACCGCCGTAGGATATCCTTACATGAACTGGTACATGCCGGAATGGGCCGGTGTAGATGCCATGACCGGTACTCCTCTTTGGTTTAAAATCGATAAGGAAACAGGTATCAAAACGGTTACTGGAAACTATTCAGAAGCAACTTATGTATTGTTGGATTCTTCAGCAACTCCCAAAGTGAATGGAGGACTCAGCACCAGCTTGTCATGGAAAGGTCTATCACTCAATGCCAACTTTACATTCAGTGCCGGTGCAATGATTTATAACAGCATGCGTGCAGGTGCGCTCGACCGTGACGCAGAACGTACCACACAGCCTCCTATGGCACTGGCCGACGGATGGAGCCGCTGGGAAAAACCGGGTGATATCGCTACGCATCCTCAACTGATTGCCGGAGGTAACAATGGAGCATCACAGTTGTCTACCCGTTATCTGGAACCTGGAGACTATTTCAAGATGAAGTCTATTTCTTTATCCTACAATTTCCCGAAGAAATGGTTGAAACCTTTGAAATTAAATTCTCTTCGTTTGACTGTAGGCGGTGAAAACCTGTTCACCATTACCAAGTTCTCCGGACAAGATCCCGAAATTCTGTTGTCTTCAAGCTATAACGGAGAAGCAAGCAGCTACGGATATCCTACCGTAAGACGCTTCACTGTAGGATTGAACCTCAATTTTTAACGATATAAACTAATACGATTATGAAAATAAAATACATATTGGGAGCTGCCAGCCTGCTGACTACAATGGCAGGATGCGATTTGGACGTAACAATGTATGATGGAGTCATGGCAGAAGACCTCAATCCAAGAAATCTGGTAGAAGTTTCGCAAGGCTCTTACCGTTTGTTGAAAAATGACGGAGGACTCATCGACAATGGGTTCTATTTCTGGAACTACGGTGCCGATGATGTATCATGGGGAGGAACCTCTATTGATGGAGCCTTTAAAATATATGACTATACCAGAAGCCTCACCGACAGCCGTACGGAATATACTTGGGAACTTGGATACCGCACCATCGGCAATTGCAATCTGGTCATTGAAATGTGTAAGGAATTAGGAGAAAATCTGACCGATGAGCAAGTAGTGATTATGGGTGAAAATTATTATCTCCGCGCACTTTGCTACTTCCTGCTGGTAAATGAATTCTCACAGCCCTACTCAAACAATCCAACACAGAATCCGGGAATTCCATTAAAACTTACCAGCGATCCGGAAGACCTTCCTCCTACCCGAGGAACCGTATCCGAAGTCTACGAACAAGTAGTGAAAGACCTGAAAATGGCTAGCACTTATATGACTCTTCCGGAAGGTATGGATCCCAAATCAAACATCTATGCAACCAAAGAGGCTGCCCAAGCTCTTTTGGCCAGAGTCTATCTTTATATGGAAAAATGGGACGATGCATACGTAATGGCCGATTCAGTTATCAAATCCGGCCGTTTCGGGTTGGAAACTGGAGAACGGTTCGCTACCTATCCACAAATTATTCCTGAAAACAACAAAGAAACCATCTTCGCTGTCCGCCGTACATTGGACAAAGACGATGCCGGCTATGGCCGTCCAGGTGGACTTTTCATCGCCATTGATAATAGTGGTTGGGAAGAAGTCTACCCCTCATCCAAGTATCTTGAGTTGCTCGAACTGTATCACAACGACAAAGATATGCCTCAGGATTTACGCAGCCGATTCATTGTAAAACGCTACGTGGAAGACGGTATAGATGATTACAGTGTAACAGGATATCCCGATAAAGTTTATACTGACTGGACATTTGCCTACAGTGTCAAACAAGGAAATACAGCAAATTATATGTACAAACAATTGTCACTGACTAAAGAAAACGGGAAATTCGTTATTAATCCTGATGAACGGGAAGGTTTGAAAAGCATCTACATAGAATCTGAGCCCTACAATTTAGGCACACGCTACTACGTAACTGCATCCGACGGAACGAAATATATCGGACGAATAGAACCGAGAGTATATGATGCCAAAACAAAACGTAACAAGGAAAGCCAGTTCTTGGTATATGCCATCAACAAGTGTTCTTATCAGGAACAAACCACTCACTTGTGGTCACCCGTCATTTCCCGCTTGGCTGAAATGTACCTGATTCGTGCAGAGGTCAATGCCGTAAAGAACAATGTGCAGGCCGCACTGGATGATGTCAATGTATTACGTAGAAGAGCCGGTATTCCTGAATGGACCACCAGTAACATGGCCACTGCAGAAGCCGGACAACCCAAGGATATCAACAAAATCGTAGAAGAAGAACGAATGTTGGAACTGGCATGGGAAGGACATCGCCGATTCGACGTCTTCCGTAAACGCCAGACCATGGACCGCAGATACCCTGGTGGGCATACCTGGCAAGCTGGAGACAAATTCCTGGAAATTCCTTATAACTCACCCGCGGTTTGCTCCTTCATTCCAAAAGCACAATATGATGCATATCCTTATGATTTAGGACAAAATCCATAAACATAAACCGACAAAAAGGAAAAACAAATCCATAAAAATGTATTAAAATGAAAAAGTTATCATATCTCTTATCGATTCTCTTGGTAGCCATTTTCTACGGCTGCAAGGAACAGGAACAACCTTATGTAGGTTACATTGTCATTGAACGGGCTGTATTGGAAGCAGCTGAAGGATCTACTACTACATTGACAGCCGATACGGACATTCCTTCTGAAATTCTATTGAGCGTAGAAGAAGGAGCTGACTGGTGCACAGTTTCCGCTTCAGGAAAAACCATAACCGTAAAAGCCACACAGACTAATCCGGATCCGTCTAATTACCGTACAGCTACCGTCAATGTAAGATGTGGTTACCGTACCACCACCTTCACGGTACTACAAAAATACGAAGGACAAAATACCCTGCAATATGACTGGACTAAATGGACAGCCACAGGTTCCGATGTAGAAACTAGTGACGGAGGAGGTTATGCCAGCTTGTTCAGTGAGGACCGCACAAAATACTGGCACAGCCAATATAGTGATGGAGGAGCTCCTCTGCCACATTGGCTGGTTATCGACATGAAAGAAGAACTGGAATGTATCAGTTTTGCTATCGGTCGGCGTGCCTATGGCGAAAACAACTATGGCAGCGTAAAAAAACTGGAATTGTGGGTTAGCACAAACAATGAGGATTTCATAGAAGTCGGAGGATTCACTTTCTCCCTGCCATGGGAAGCTCCCGATGGAACCATTGTAGAAGGCAACAGCCCACTCATTCCCGCAGAAGAAGTTATATCTTTGCAGGAACCAGTTACCGCCCGCTACGTAAAATTAGTTATTACAGAGACCAATACCAGCAACGGGGCTTGTCAAGTAGCTTATCTTAAAGCTTACGGAAAAATCTAAAAAATATCCATTTATTATAAACAAAGAGGGTGTGGTCATTTTGACACATCCTCAGATGAAAGTATTTCTTTTCCGCTTAGTACCAGTACCACTACATATATAAAATCATTATCCATATTTACAGATTCATTGGGAAAAAAGTATTTGGCCTTTATGAGTAATGATGAACCTGAGATATATCTTTATGATATTCATAAAGCTAATCTGGTAAAAACCATTCGTTTTCATAAGGAGGGTCCTGATGGAGTTGGTCCTAAGGCTGGAGGTTTCTTTATGGCTGGATTTAATGAGATATATCTCCCGAGTCTGTATGTTCCTGAAATATCTAAGATAACGTGAGTTCGATATAAAATTAGAAAATAGACAGTTGTCCGTCATTGACAAAGTTTACATCAATGGCGGGCTTCTTTTCAAAAAAGCAATATGCTG
>NZ_JAOQJI010000047.1:0-32046 GCF_025567125.1 Phocaeicola fibrisolvens
CAGGGGAGTAAAGGACAAGGCTTTCTTTTTGTTCAGGCTGGCTAAAATTTATGCTTAATCAACGAATCCCTCAGATTTTTACGTTGATCCCGAATTCTGCCGTTTTTTGCGTGCCGGGGGAAAACAAAAAATCCTGATTTCACTTGGAATCAGGATTTTACTGTCTTTTGCTTTTCTTCAAAGTGGTGCCACCAGGAATCGAACCGGGGACACAAGGATTTTCAGTCCTTTGCTCTACCAACTGAGCTATGGCACCATTGTTCCTTGTTTGCGGTTGCAAAGGTACGCAAACTTTTGAAACCTGCAAATATTTTAGCAAAAAAATACGTTAAAATATAATGCGAAATTAAACTGTATAGTGATATTTAGTTTGTAAATTATTGCTGTCCGATAAAAATTGTGTGGGAGTATAAAATTAGGGCTGATTTCATTTGCGAGGTCAGCTCATTTCCGTTAGATTTCTGTCGCTAAATAAATAATCCAACTGTATACATTTTAGCGGACAGACGCAAAAATAGGGATGCAGTCTGGATGAAACGTCTTCGGATTATTGACTCCACTACTATCACACTGTTCTCCAATCTGTTGTTCAAGGGTGTGGGTCGTCATCCCAAGACCGGCAAAAAGAAAGGGGGCATAAAGGTGCACACGGGTCATACACGCCAATGCGAGAGTCCCTTCAGATATTAAGTTTATATCTGCAGTCACCAACGATTCTTTTATGTTAAGGTCGTCAACACTAAACAAAGGAGACATAATTGCCATGGACCGCGCATACATTGACTATGAGAAGCTGAAAACTCTCACATAAAGAGATGTATTGTATGTGACAAGATGAAGAAAAAAACTGAGATACAGCATTATAGAGGACTGTATGTACAAGAACACAGACGGCCTTATGGAAGTGCGCATATAATATATCACATTCTCAAAAGTTCTGAAGGGAAGTGGATTGCTCGTTCATCATGCCCTTATCATCACTTATGCCGATGCAAAAAGAACAAACTGATAGCATTGCTTACAAACGATATGGAGTCAGACTCGAACGAGATTATAGAGATTTACCGTAAACGCTGGGAAATTGAACTGCTGTTCAAACAGATAAAACAAAACTTCCTGTTGAAATACTTCTATGGGGAAAGTGCAAATGCCATCAAGATACAGATTTGGGTGCACTTATAGCCAATCTGCTTCTGATGGTAATGAAAAAGGACTGACACGTTCTTAGAGTTTCTCCGGGCTTGCAACCATGATACGGATTACGCTTATGTATTATGTGGACTTCTACAGTCTGTTTAATCACCCGGAAAAAGATTGGGAAACGCTCTTAAGCGTAAATCGGAAGGAAGATTATCAGCTGTCTATCTTTTGACAGGGCTTGGAATAAGACTCGATCACTGAAAACACAATGGTCGAACGCTACATTTTTATATTTAATCGTTTTTATCGGATTGCAATATTTGTAAATATACATTTTCCCTCATTGCCTAATCATTGTTTCTTCTATTGAAATCTTGTCCGATAACCGAAATTGGACTGAAAGCGAGAAAGCAGGCCTTTCAATCCAATTGGCTATAAACTTACTTACGATTTATTCGTAAACAAATTTGGTCTCATTAAGTATCTATATACAACTTGAACTTGCTAGACTAAGTTTGTCATTCATGTTTTCTGTTATTAAAGGATTTCAGCATATCAAGACGAATAGTAAGTGTAACTATCTTTTTTCCAAAGCCAATGAAGTTTTTTCAGTCTTTAAAATGGGAGTAACTTGCTATATGCAATCGCACAAATTAATCAACCGGGCGTATAATCACCCTTCTATATCCAGTCAGTGCAGGAGAACCATTGTCCATTACTTCACAAATCATATGTAATTCCTTGCCTGCTGCATCTTGTGGTATATCAAAGAATGCGACAGGCTTATCAGTTTGCATAATCTCTATATGGCCTGTATAGGTACCAGCTTCTGGCAATATCCACCAATGATATGCTAATGAGTCATTATCCACATCAATTGATTCAGATGCGTCCAGCCATATTCTTCGTCCCACTTTCGAAGTAATGATGATAGGATCCAAACCCTTTTTGCCATTTACATAGACAGACGGATTATGATTTCCTTCGCCACAAGCTGCCCAATCCATCCGGGCTGCAAAATCGGCAAATATGGCCGGATAAAAATATTTCTCGTATTTCTCGGATACAGCTTTAACATCCGGAGCTGCATTGGTGTAACACTCCGTCAGGCTGTCAGGCGAAAGCGCCCAACGGAAATAGCCGCCCCAACCCACCTGATTGCCCACAGCAGGATTATTCAACCCATTGGGAAAGACATGCAGATAAGAAGGCGTATCCCCTTCTACTCCATATTTGTTTTTCGGATAGACCTTTCCTAAATGGCCATGTCCCTGTATATGGGTGGCATATTCATTCCAATTCATACTTCCAAGCGTGTTCTGCACAAGCCAGGCACTTTCATCCCAGAAGAAACGCAACTCCTTTCCGCAAGTCTTACGCAGCCATTGATGGGAACTGAACGCATAATCTACAGGAGGCCCCCCACATACGTCCTGATCTGTAATCGTATATACACACAGTTTATCCAGAAACTTATGCACCTCCGATTCGCTCCGTTCCTTTCTAACCCGCCACACAGCCTGTGCCAATGTGTTGGCACCGCCCCATACCGTAATCCATAACGGACGGCTGTCCTCTTCATCAACCAGCTTGATTATCAAGTCACTCCCCGGAGAATCATTGTTTTCACCAATCCGTTCTATTCCCAGCCCTCTGCTTCCCAACACCGTCCGACTGCGCAGATAACCGGCAGTGGGCCAATAGCCCAATTCCTGCTTTCCGTTCTCCTGCCTTTCCGGTAAAAAACCTTCCTGCTCCGACCGCTTCATCAGATTAGGCAAATCTTTTTCATAAGCGTCGATGACCGTCAACAAACTGTCCATCCAACTTTCGGGATAGGTACCGCCACAGATATTCCATCCGCCTGTAGCGACCAGTCCTTCTATTTCAAACAAATCTGCATAAGCTAATAAGCGGACCATGGATTCCATGTCATCAGGTTCAACATTAGCCGGAGCAATATCTGTTAAGACGACAATACGAGGCTTCAATAGGGATTCATCATTTTGCTTGCTTGTTCCCGCTGATGCAGAAAGACATAAAATCAATAATCCAATAGAGGTCCACAATTTTCTTGCTTTTAAATTCATGGCTTTTTAAATAAATTTGTATAACTAATCAATTGTAATTTTTACATTAGCTGATTGTAATCCGTTAGATGTTGCCACTAAATGTGCCGTACCCTGCTTTCCTTGATTCTGAATCACAACCAGACATTTTCCATAGAACGCTCGGCGCTTGTTGGCCTTGAAGTGTTCCATTGAAATTGGACTTCCATTGTCCACACCAGCAATGAATATGTCACCTTCCACTTTGAAGTTCACTAGATTGTCTGCATTTGGGCATAAATTTCCGTCTTTGTCCAAAATTTCTACAGTGATAAAGCTTAAATCTTTTCCATTGGCCGTCAACTGCGAACGGTCAGGAGTCAGACGAATCTGTACCGGTTCACCCGCCGTACGGATTTCTTTTTCTCCGACAACTTTGCCATTCTTCCGTGCTATAACTTTCACGCTTCCCGGCTCATATTCCACGCGCCACATCGCATGCAGGCAGTCCGGAGTCTTTGACTTCACTCCTTGAGATTTTCCATTAACAAACAATTCCACTTCATCCGCCTTGTTGTAATAGCACCACATATCCACAACCTGCCCCGGCTTCCAATTCCAATGCGGGAAAAGATGCAAGACCTGCTCCTCCGACCATTCTGACTGATACAGATAATATGTATCCTTCGGGAAACCTGCCAGATCCACAATGCCGAAATAGGAACTGCGCGCCGGCCATCCGAAAGGTGTCGGTTCACCTATATAATCGAAACCTGTCCACACATATTGTCCGCTGATAAAGTCATTGTCACGTATTAGTTTAAGTGTTTCCTCATGTGTGTTACCCCACGGAGCGTGACAATTGTCATAAGAGGAACAGGAAAAACTGGGATCATAAAACGGCTTGTCCCATCTCTCCGGCCAGATAAACTCCTTGTCGCTTGGCATTTTGTAATATCCACGTGTGGCTAATGTAGAATTACTCTCAGTAATGATGAACGGCTTGCTTGGAAAATTTTTCGGTACGTCTAGGATATTAATATTGTGATAGTTATATCCTATAATGTCCAATGCGCCCGACTTGAACAAGTGATTGAAAGGGTTCGGTTCGTTGCAACCAGCTGTGACGGGACGGGTCGGGTCAAGCTCTCTCACAATATCCGCTAGCTTTTTCGTTAGTAACGAATTCACACTCATTTCTTCCTCCTTCGCCAACATATTCTTTGAATGGCCGAAGTTTAGAATCAAGTTCGCTTCTTCCAGACTTAACGTATCCGCATTTGCATGGCTCCATTGTTCAAGCACTTCGTTGCCGATACTCCACATAAAAATTGAAGGATGGTTACGGTCGCGCATGATAAAGTCGTGCAGGTCACGCTCATGCCAGTCATTGAAATAACGCGCATAGTCATGCGCTGTCTTTTTCTTGCGCCACATATCAAAAGCCTCATCCATTACGATAAACCCCATCTGGTCGCACAGGTCAAGCAATTCGGGAGCGGGAGGATTGTGTGAACAACGTATACCATTGCAGCCCATTTCCTTCAGAATTTCCAACTGACGTTCGATAGCACGCATGTTCACGGCAGCTCCCAGGCAACCTAAATCATGATGCATGCACACTCCGTTTATCTTGGTCGGCTTTCCGTTCAGCACAAAACCTTTTTGTGCGTCAAATTTGAACGAACGGATACCAGTGATAGTTTCATACCGGTCGATACAATGTTCACCATCCATCAGCTCCGTTACAAGCGTATACAGATAAGGGGATTCAATATCCCAACGATGCGGATCTGCCACACTCAACTGCTGGACAGCCACTGCATCCGCCTGCCCGCCGACTTGGCACAAAGTATCAGTCTTGGCTACACATTTACCTTCCGCATCAAACAGCGATGAACAGACGGTCACCTTTGCATCCACATCTGTTTCATTGGAAACTGTCGTCTGCACACGTACAATAGCCTTCGACTTGTTTACAACAGGAGCCGTTACATAAGTACCCCACTCGCCGACATGCACAGCTTCCGTTTTCACCAGCCATACATTCCGGTAAATGCCGCAGCCCGAATACCATCTGGAGTTTGGCTGTTCCGAATTGTCCACACGCACTGCCAGCACATTCTTCTCCCCCCATTTCAGATGAGGAGTCAGATCATAGCTGAAAGTTATATAGCCGTAAGGACGACGTCCCAACAGGATACCATTGAGATATACTTCCGAATTCATATAGACTCCATCGAACACAATCCGGAACTTCATGTCTGAATCCGCTTTTTCAGGGACAAATGTCTTTCTGTACCACCCTATGCCGCCGGGAAGCGCACCGCCTCCCGTACTGGAAGGATTGTCCTTACTGAAGTTACCTTCTATGGCCCAGTCATGGGGCAGGTCTAGCAACTGCCAGCCTGTATCCTCAAAATTTGCATCGACAGCTTCAGGTTCATCTCCATTGTGAAAACGCCAGCAATCACCGAGGTTTATCCTTTCACGGCAGGTACTAACAGTTGTACTAAATACCATAAAGCAGGAACAACAAAACACATGTAAGAAAAGCAATAATGTCTTCATATTTTACTCTTTCTATTGAAAACCTATTATATTACCCAGTCATTTACAAAGGCAAAAAAGCCCTCGAAATCATCCCTGTTGTCGGGATTCTTCTCTCTTTGAAAAAATCAAACGTACTTCAGCAGTTGTTTAAATTTTTTTCGGTGAAACGACGCAATCAGACTTCTTCTGCTTCCTGTCTGTTTCCCTGGAACAATTCACCAAATAAATCTGGCATTATTTAAACAGGTCCTCAATCAAATCTTTATTGAAACTTCTTTACCCGTATATTGCACATCAATACCTTTGGCTTTTATATCAAAAGCCTGCGGTCTATCCTTATTGACTACCACTACCGTAAATGTACGTTCCTCCAACATACCCGGAAACGAGCCTTGACGTTCGCCGATAATCAGCGTACGGCTGTTATCGTCATATTCCATCGGAATTATCGCGTACATTCCCTTTTCATAGTTGTAGTTCACGCCTTCGTCCTCATAAAGTGTAAACTCGCCGTCAGCACCCTGATATACATAAAGACGGATATGTGTGGCAGACTTTTCATCAGAATACTGTATATCCTCACCGAACGGAACGATGGAACCGGCACGCACATACAGAGGAACATGTTCGTAAGGAGCCTCCACTTTTGCTCTTATTCCGCCTTCCCGGAACTTCCCGGTATAGAAATCATACCAGCCTTCCGACTTCGGGAAATAGACCTCACGGCTGCGGTCACCATAATGGTAGACCGGAGAAACCATAAACGCGGGACCGAACATGAACTGGTCACCGATGTTGTTGACATTCACATCCGACGTGAAATCCATAACCAATGGGCGCATGATGGTATAGTCCTTGAACCAGGTCATGCCGGCAAGCGAATAGATGTAAGGCATCAGGTTGTAGCGCAATTTCGTATAATATACAATGGAATTGTATGCAGGATGACCTTCCGGAGCGATTTTCCACGGCTCACGGTACGGATATTGCCCGTGCGCACGATACAGCGGGCAGAAGGCTCCGAACTGAAACCAGCGCGTGTTCAGTTCACGCCATTCCTTGCAGTCCGCATTTTCTGTCCGTGTAGCATTCCATTGCTGTTGTCCTGCCACATAACGGTTCTCTACACAGAAGCCACCTATATCCATTGTCCAATAGGGAATTCCGCTGACTGCAAAATTCAGACCGGCGGAAATCTGTGCCTTCATATCTTCCCAACGGGTCGCGATGTCACCGCTCCATGTGGCAGTGGAATAGCGCTGCAAACCGGCAAAGCCCGAACGGGTTAGCAGGAATACCCGCTTGTTGTTGTCTGCACTGCGCTGTCCATTGTAGATTGCATCCGCGTTCATCAGTGCATATGCATTGAAATATTCTGTCGACGGGCCCAATGCCGTAGGTCCGCACAAGTCTTTACGGTACTGCAAATCCGTACAGTCGCGTACGTTCGGTTCGCTGGCATCCATCCACCAGGCATCGATGCCCAACGGATAATAGTGTTCGTACATCTGTTTCCAAAACAACTTGCGTGCCTTGGTACTGTATGCGTCATAGAAACCGTATGTGTATCCTTTGCCAATCCAATCCTTCAGGCTGTCCTTCACGGATTGCGGATAAATCCATCCGTTCCTGTCAAATTCCTTGTAATGCTCGGTCGTGGTATAGAACTTCGGCCATACGGACACCATTATATGCCCGTGCATTGCATGAATGGAATCGACCATCACTTTTGGATTCGGGAAATGCGCTTTGTCGAACTCATGGCTTCCCCATGCGTTTTCCGGCCAGTGGCTCCAGTCGAGCACAATGTTGTCTATCGGAATTTTCCGGTCACGGAAACCTTTCAACGCATCCAGCATTTCATCCTGCGACTTGTAACGCTCCCGGCTCTGCCAATAGCCCATCGCCCATTTAGGCATGATGGGAGACTTGCCTGTTAAGGTACGGTAGCCGCTGATTACATCATCCATATCATCACCGGCGATAAAATAATAGTCCAGCTGAGGAGTCATTTCACTCCACCACGACTGGTTGCCCTGCTCTTTCGGGTCAACCGGACTGAACACACGCAGCCCGGAATAAGAAACCGCTCCGTCCGGATTCCATTCCACCTTCAACGGCACACGCTTCCCGGCCTCCAGATTCACGGAGAACTTATAGCTGTTCGGATTCCATGCCGTGCGCCAGCGCTCCGGAACCACCAGTTTGTTGTCGATATACACTTTGGTATAGCCTGCATAATAGAGGATGAACTTGAATTCCCCGCTCTGCGAAGGCTCAATCTCCCCTTCATAAGTGACCTTTGAGCCATACAGCGGAAAGTCTTCCGGCAAATTCACCACATGATTCAGGTCGCCTCTGACCAGATGCTCAAAATAAAGCGAGTCCTCCCGGCGGACCAATGTCCCGGCACCCGATTCCGGAGCGGGGACATAAGTACCTGTTATCGCTCCCTCTTTTCCGTCCTTGTCATACAGCTTGAACACATCCCCCAACTGGGAATAATCGTTCGGATTACCGAAACGGCAGAGCGAATAGCTGTCAAGAAGCACGCCGTAATTCTTGTTGGAAACGATGAACGGAACGGAAACCTTCGTGTTGTACTGGAAGAGCTCTTCATTCTTTCCCTTGTAATTGAACTCATCCGACTGATGCTGTCCCAGTCCGTAGAAAGCCTCATCGTCCGGTGACTCAAAAACCTGACGGATAGTATAGCCTCTGGTCCCTTCTACCTCTATAGGAGTGAACGTCTTGCCGCCTCCCTTGTTTTCCTGAAGAATCATGTTCCCTTCTTCATCTGTAAACCAGACCTCCCCGGTCGATGCAAGTACGGAAGCACGGAGCTCGGAAGTAACGACCGTCACCGTATCACCTTTCTGCTCCACACCGAACGGCGTCTGTTCCTTCTGCGGAATCACAACCAGACTTTGGGGGTCGGCGAACTTACTTTCCGGTGTCGCCGACACGTGGACAAGTTTGTCGCCCATCACTTGCAGACGTACCAGCTGCACATCTGTATCGTTTTTCTGTTGTACTTTTATAATCACTCCATTATCTGTTTCTTCATAAATTTTTGAAAATGAGCCTAATAACAGACAAGCTAGTAGATAATAAGAAATGTTTTTCATATCCATATCCCTGATATTAAAGTTTAATGATAATATTTCTTTTTGTAAAGGTATAAGTTATTATCCAAACTTGTGAATCCAAATGTTTCATATAAAACCTGCATTTATCTATCATCTGTCTTATATGTTTTCACTCAGGGTATGATTTGTTACTTTCCCTCTTTTTCCTGGTAGACGGAAGGTAAAACTCCGAACTCATCCTTAAAGTAACGGCTGAAATATCTCGGATTGTTGAAACCTACTTCGTATGCTACTTCCGACACATGGAGTTGGCTTTCACGCAACAACTGTGCGGCTCTTTTCAAACGGATTACGCGGATGAACTCAATCGGAGTCTTGCCCGTTATTTGCAACAGCTTCTTGTACAGATGCACACGGCTCATCCCCAGTTCGTGGCTCAGTTCCTCGACCGACAAGTCACTTCGGGAGATATTGTCTTCCACATACTTGATTGCCTTTTCTATCAACTTTTCATCCAGAGAGGTAATAACAATTTCACTGGGGGCAGGATCTATCTTGGAATGAGTGACCTGCCGATAACGGCTCAGCTCAATTAGCTTGCGGATACGCAGAACCAGCGCAATCATATTGAAAGGTTTGGTCACATAATCATCGGCACCCGTCTCAAGTCCTTTCACCTTTGATTCAACCTCTTGTCGGGCAGTAAGCAGAATTACCGGAATATGCGATGTCTGCTTGTTCGATTTAATCTTCCGGCATAATTCATTACCGTCCATTCCCGGCATCATCACGTCACTGATTACCAGATCCGGACAATTCTCCTGAATCATCTTCCATGCCTCTTCACCGTTTAACGCGACATCCACACGGTACTGCAGTTCCAAACTATGCTTCATGAACATGCGGAAATCTTCGTTGTCGTCAACCACAAGCAAAAGCGGAAAATTGCTACGGTCGGTCTGCTCCACAACCTGCTCCGATACACTATCTGCATCCGATTGCCCCACAACAGGTTTCGGCAGTTCGGCCATGACATCCACATGCCTTACCGGAATGCGCACCACAAACACAGTCCCTGTCCCTATGTTGTCGAACACTTCCACTGTCCCCTCATGCAGACGGACGAAATCACACACCAGACTCAACCCAATTCCGCTACCCGTCGTTTCCTCCATACCCTTATGGTCAGTCTGGTAGAAACGCTCGAAGACATGCTCCTTATCCGCATCAGGAATGCCGATTCCTGTGTCGGAAACTTTTATCTCCATCATTTCCTTTTCACCTTCTATACGCTCCATTATCACGGTCACACGTCCACCGTCAGGAGTGTACTTGAATGCGTTTGAAAGTAGGTTCATCATCACTTTCCCTACTTTGTCCACATCGAAGGCCATCGAAAAGCTTTCCACTCCGGAAAAGAAAGAGAAACGGATATGCTTCTTGTCGGCCATCAGCAGAAACGAATTGCAGACCTCGCGGACATACGACACAATGTCTCCCTCCGCCAACGATAGTTGATGTCCGCTCATCTCCCCTTTCCGGAAATCGAGTAACTGATTGACTAGCATCAACAGCCGCCTTGCATTCCGGTACATCAGCGTCAGCACCGATTTACGCGACTCATCCTTCTCCTGTGCCAGCAGTTCTTCCAGCGGAGCGATAATCAAGGTCAGCGGAGTCCGGAGTTCATGACTGATATTCGTGAAGAAACGAAACTTTATCTGATTCACCTCCTCATTCTTAGCTGCTTCATGTTCTATCTGCTGCATACGATACTTTTCGCGTTCCTTTCGTAGGATATGCCTGCGGGCAAGAAACAGCAGCGACACAAAAACGAACGCATAACACAGCCATGCCCACCACGCAAGCCAGAAAGGAGGATGCACCACAATCGTCAGGCGGGCGACATCTGTACCTTCATATCCGTCACTGTTTGTGGCCTTCACATTCAGTGTATATGTTCCGGGAGCAAGACTGGTAAAAGTCACACGGTTTATCCCTGCGGGAAGGACGAGCCATCCGTCTCCCAACCCCTTCAAATTATATTGGTAGGTTGTCTTGTCCGGCAGATTGAAGTTGTCTGAAGCAAACTCCACGGTAAAGATATTCTGGTCATAGTCCAGTTCAATCTTCCTGAACCGGTTCAAGTCCCCCGGAAGGATTACACGTCCGTCATATTTTTCTCCGGTCTTCACTTCCTTGTCGAACAAATAAAGAGATGAGAACATCACCTTGGAAAGTACTTTGTTATAACGCATTTCATCGGGATTGAACACATTCAGTCCATAAAGTCCGCCGGCCACAATCGTGCCGTCCTGTAAGGTCCTTATCGCCCGTAGATTGAAGTCGCAGTTCTGCAGACCGTCCTTTTCATTATATAGGCGTGGCTCGAACACATATCCTCTGCGGCTGTCCCCGGAGAATTTCAGATGCACCATCTGACGTGTAGAAGAAATCCACATGTCATGATTCCGGTCTTCCGTTATTCCGGATATGATTTCACCCGACACACCCGTTATGTCCGGAAAGACTTTTACGGAATGGGCTTTCTTGTCATAGACTTTCAGATTACCGCGAGTGGCAATCCAGATTAGACCACGGCTGTCACTGTACACCTGATTCACCTCATACTTGTCAGTTTCGCCTCTCTCAATTTTGTCATTACTCCCCACCCGATAGCACTTGTCAGGATTCTGCAAATCAATCAGAGCCGTCCCACCTAACATGCCGACAGCCAGTTCGTCATCTTCCGTCACATCCAGTGACGAAACCATATCTTCAATCTGTTTATAGGTATGAAGCTCATTCCGCTTCAGGTCTATATATTGAAGCCCTCCTTCCAGAAAACCGAGCCAAAGTCTGGAACCTTCTGTCTCCAATGCCCAAACGCTCTTGTTTAGCAACCCGTCTGACATGGTATAATGAAGCAGACGGCCATGTTCCATACAATAAAGTCCGCCATTGAATGTACCAATCCACAACCGCCCGTCAGATGACTTCTGCAATGAGACTACCGGACAGCCCAAGTTATAGGATTTTTCTGCCAAGCCTGTATTTCTGTTCCATAAAATGAGTCCCCGGTCGTTCGTTCCCAACCACAGACGTTCATTGTCCATCTGTTCGATGCAGGTAACGTCACCCACTTCATGCATATTGAACTTGAACATGCTCTCCCCATACATGGAAACGCCTTTCTTATAGGTTCCCACCCACATCACTCCATTACGGTCAGCATACAGTGCATAGACGGTGTTGTGCGACAAACTCCGGGGATTCTTCACGTCATTCGCCACATTAATCACCTTCCCGGTTTTCTTGTCGAGGACATCGATGCCCCCATAATCCTTCCCTATCCAGATTCTTCCCTGCCGGTCCTGAGATACCGAATGGACAAAATCAGACTGATTCCTCCATGGCTCTACCAAATCCGCAAGCCATCTTCCTGCCCGCACATCATAAGCCCACAGACCGTTCACACAACTTATCCATACGCAGTTGTCCCTGTCCACAAAGAGAGAGAAACGTGCCGTTCTGTCTTTCACCTGTTTTTCAATGTCGTCCTTTATCCATCTTATCTTCATATCCGAAGAGTCTAGACACACCATTCTTCCCGAAGCATAAAGCAGGAGAATTCCGTCACAGCATTCGGCTATGGCATTGACTCCGTAATCAGGAAGCTTCAGGGCATGCAGAGACCGGAACTGTACCTGTCTGTCTTTGCTTACCCGGTAAAAGCCTTCAGACGGCACACTGAGCCACGTGTTTTCCAACGAATCGACATACACGTATTCCGGCCCTTTCATCTTGCTTCCTATACTCCTCATAAACTCTTCCAGATTTCTATTGAACCGGTCTTTTGTCTTGTCGAACAATGCATATCCCGTACTCAATCGTACCCACAGGAAATCGGGAGCGTCCATCAGGCCGATTACATTATTGTCGGGGATGGATGTCGAATCCTCGGCAAGATGCCGGTAGACCTTAAAACGATATCCGTCATAACGGTTCAGTCCAGAAGCTGTCCCGAACCACATGAAACCGTCCTTATCTTTCAGAATGGCATAAACGGAGTTATTGGAAAGTCCGTCAGCCACCTCCAGATGCTTGAACATGAAATTCTGGGCAGACAAAGAAACCACCACCGACAAAAAACTTAATATAAACAGGAAACGCATTTTCATTCTGATAGACCAAAAATGTTTTTTTGAGTGTACAAAAGAAGAAAAAAGAAAGGAAAAAAGCAAATGCCAATTGCATTTTCACCACGTGTCAGGACAAAAGAAAAACAATGGGGGTATACCCTTACGGATATACCTCCATCTTCTATTTGTCAATCAGTCTGTTTGCTTATTCTCCTGATCCGCGAACCAGCTGGATTTTGTGTATTGCAACTTTATTTCCCCTAATAGTAAGCGACTTTATTCCTAGTCCCTCTCTATTTTCTCTAAGCTCTAACAATTTTTGGCATATATTCTCATCAACAGCAATTTCAGCTACACCATCCCCTTCTGTCTCTATTGACTTGCTAAAAATTACAGCCTCACTACCTTGTGGTTCTGGCACTCCTTCAAAATATGCACCTTCAGAAGCACTAACGTAAGTAACTTTAATAATATCCCCTGATTTTAAAGAAGCAGGAACTCCCATCTTTAAAGTGCCATAGTCCAACCAACAATCACCATCACCCGCTATTCCTATCTCTTCTTGCTCAATCATATGGCACCATAGCAAATTAGAATAATTACTTTCTTCATCAGTATTCGGCACCAATTCAATGCGGTTTAATTGTAAAGACAATTCACCCCAATCCTTCTCAAAAATCATTTCACCATTATTTACAGCTACTTCATCACACATTGAAAGAGTCACAACATTTATCAAACTATGACTATTAATATCAAACGAACCTAAACTTCCATTAAAATGCATACGCAAAGTCCCTAACCACAATAACTCAGCTTGGGATTCACCGGTTACCCCTTCACCGAAATAGCATCGTAAAATGGCACCTGGAACAAAGAACTTCAATTGTTCATCACTAAGTTTAATACGCGCCATAATCGGCCTATAGCCTGCATTTTCTAATCCTTCCTCGCCAGCAATTCCGTTTCCGGCTGTTCCATCACCGGTCCAAAGCGTAATAGGGAAACCAATGTTTTCATTAGTATAAACCAAAACACTCGTCAGCATAATGCCTGAATCATTCGAAGACACATCAATGCCTGACGTATTATCCCCAGCAGCTATTAAGAGTGTACCAGAAGTTAACCCCTCCTGCAAAGTATAGTTTTTACCAGATATCGTAATAGTAGCATCATTTGCAGCATCTGTCCGTGTATATTTGAGGCTATAGACATCAGTTGCGTTCAGTTGTCCCCTAAAGTTTCCAAAATGGGAACCTTCTATCGTCAGTTCAGCAGGTTCACTCAATAACTGATAAGAAATCTTTCCCTGAATCTCAAAACTTTCTCCTTCACCAAATATCCATCCGCTGGCAACCTTTTCTTCCTCCCAGTCCTCAACATTGGCAGAAACAATGATTGTTTCGCCTGGTGAAACGGTTCCATCCGGATTGAGAGTAGCCGAAAATATGACTTTTTTCCCTGGGTCAAAAGCGTACATATCTACCGGACAAGGATAATCTACATCGTTATAAGTAATTGTAATCACTCTCCCTTGCGTTGCGGTAGAAGGCATTACGATTGTCTGATATTCCCCTTCTACATCGGGATTGCTTGCAAAATCCAATGTTGCATCGGCAGTACCGGTACCTTCCACCGTACCGTCAGCCAAATTCAACGTACCGCTTGTCTGCTGGTTGTTTATTTTTACCGTTGCACCGGACAAAAGGTTTCTGTTCTGATCATAAACCTGCATGACCACCTTTACCAGCTTGTGTGTAAAAGTCAAGCCGACATTCTTCGCACCGACTGTCACATCAGTCATTGAAGAATACATCACATCATTATCACTCAACGAAGCTCCCTCTCCTGTTGCAAGAGTAAATGAATAGATTCCATCAGCTACCGCATCAGCCTTATACGGATATACCCCTTTAAAATCTACAGTTTCCGCACTACCTGCAGCTCCCCAGGTCATCGGGTTTGTGGAAGTAAATCCACTTCCGTCCGCAGTGGTATACTGCACATTGGTGGCATTCCCTACAAAACCGCTTTCTGTATACATGGAAACACCGATTGCGTCACCGGCTTCAAAACTTGTGTCTGTCGCGCGTGACATTACAGACGAAGTGAAAGTGATTCCCTCGCCGGCAATCCCCTGCCGCAAGTCATCTTCTTCCGAACAGGCAGCAACCAACATCGCGGCCGCCAGCCCAAACAAAATTGTCTTTCTCATAAGAATTAAATGTTTAATGATTCAACAAATACATTAAAAAACTGCTTTTTATGATAATAACAAAATTACGGAATATTATTATATATGTACCGACTGATTCGTTTCAGGGACATGAGAGTTTGTTATGTAACATGATAAAATGTTACCGGATAATGTCCGTTTTGTTTCCTGCTTCCCCAATTCAACAATTGGAGCATCAAAGCGAAACATACGCCCCCTCATTTTCAATATCCATGCGATGGAGAATCTGTAGGAGGATACGGGAAAAAGACTATCTTTGCAGACGGGAGAACGATTGGAGCATCCGCAGCCGGAAATGCGGAGTATCTGCTAAAATAGTATCGACATAAACGGCAAATTCCCCCTTCGTACATTTGTATATTACAAACCAAAAATAGATAAGAATTTCATGAAAAACATTTCCAAATTCGCAGTGGTATTCATGCTATGTACAGGTGCTCTGCTACAGACCGGCTGCCAACAGCACACGGCAAGTCCCGCCATCCCTTCCGATCCACAAATCGAAGAAAGCATCAAGCAATGGCTGGACAAGATGACATTGGAAGAAAAAATCGGACAGATGTGCCAGATTACCATCGATGTAGTGACCGATTTCGGTGCCAGCCAAAAAAACGGATTCACGCTTGACAAGGCGAAACTCGACACCGTAATAGGCAAATACAAGGTAGGTTCCCTGCTGAACGTACCTTTGAGCGTGGCACAAACAAAAGAAAAATGGGCGGAAGCCATCAGGCAGATTCAGGAAGTATCAATGAAGGAAATCGGAATTCCCTGCATTTATGGCGTGGACCAGATTCACGGAACGACCTACACGCTGGACGGAACCATGTTTCCGCAGGGAGTGAACATGGCGGCCACATTCAACCGGGACCTCGTAAAACGGAGTGCGGAAATCTCTGCCTACGAGACCAAGGCCTGCAACATTCCGTGGAACTTCGCGCCGGTAGTCGATTTGGGAAGAGACCCGCGCTGGTCGCGCATGTGGGAGAACTTTGGCGAAGACTGCTATGTGAACGCCGAGATGGGCAAGGCAACTGTAGAAGGCTTCCAGGGGAACGACCCGAACCATATCGGGAAATACAACGTGGCGGCCTGCATGAAACACTACATGGGTTACGGAGTACCCGTTTCAGGAAAGGACCGTACGCCTTCATCCATCTCACGGAGCGACATGCGCGAAAAACATTTCGCCCCATTCCTTGCCGCTGTACGTGACGGAGCGTTGAGCGTAATGGTCAATTCGAGCGTGGACAATGGAATGCCTTTTCATGCGAATGAAGAGTTCCTCACCCAATGGCTGAAGAAAGACTTGAACTGGGACGGACTTATTGTGACCGACTGGGCGGACATCAACAACCTTTGTGTCCGCGACCATATCGCCGCCACAAAGAAGGAGGCCATTAAGATTGCCATCAATGCCGGAATAGACATGTCGATGGTGCCGTATGAACTGAGCTTCTGCGACTATTTGAAGGAATTGGTGGAAGAAGGTGAAGTGCCGATGAGCCGCATCGATGATGCGGTGTCACGTGTGTTGCGTCTGAAATACCGCCTCGGACTGTTCGAGCATCCTTACTGGGATGTGAAAGAATACGACAAATTCGGTTCGAAAGAATTTGCGGAAGTCGCACTGCAGGCAGCCGAAGAATCGGAAGTGCTGGTAAAGAACGAAGACAGCCTGCTCCCGCTCGCAAAAGGGAAACGAATCCTGCTTACCGGTCCGAACGCCAATTCGATGCGGTGCCTCAACGGAGGATGGTCGTACAGCTGGCAAGGACACCGTGCCGACGAATGTGCGCAAGCCTACAATACTATCTATGAATCACTGTGCAACAAATACGGGAAAGAGAACATCATCTATGAGCCGGGCGTAACCTATGCGCCCTATAAGAACGACAACTGGTGGGAAGAGAACACGCCGGAAATCGGGAAGGCCGTTGCCGCAGCAAGCCGTGCCGATGTAATTGTCGCTTGTGTAGGCGAAAACTCCTACTGCGAGACTCCGGGCAACCTGACCGACCTGAACCTTTCGTCCAATCAGCAGGAATTGGTGAAAGCATTGGCAAAGACCGGAAAGCCCATCGTTCTGATTCTCAACCAAGGCCGTCCCCGACTCATCAAGGATATCGAACCGCTTGCCAAGGCTATCGTGAACGTGATGCTTCCGGGAAACTACGGGGGCGATGCACTGGCAAACCTGCTCGCAGGAGACAGCAATTTCAGCGGAAAGATGCCGTTCACTTATCCGAAACACATCAATGCACTCGCCACATACGACTACAAGTCCTGCGAGAACATCGGTCAGATGAACGGGAACTACAACTATGATTCCGTGATGGACATCCAATGGCCGTTCGGATTCGGATTGAGTTACACTACTTATAAATATGCCAACCTGAAATTGGACAAGACAACTTTCAACGCCGACGATGAACTGACGTTCACGGTAGACGTGACCAATACTGGAAAGACGGCAGGAAAGGAAAGTGTGCTTCTGTTCTCGAAAGACCTTGTGGCAAGCAGTACGCCCGATAACATCCGCCTGCGCAACTTTGACAAGATTACGTTGCAACCGGGCGAGACTAAGACCGTCACGCTGAAACTGAAAGGAAGCGACATGGCTTTCGTAGGCTATGACGGCAAATGGAGACTGGAAGAGGGTGCCTTCAAGTTCAAGTGCGGTGACCTGTGGATTGACGCAAAGTGCAGCAACACCAAAATCTGGGAGACGCCAAACAAATAAACTTAATAAAAAGAAAACCTTTGAGGGCCAAGGGGATGTCAAAATAGAATCCCGCCATCAACAAGCAATGTCATCTTGAACGTATTGACAAAAAGAAAATGACATTTTATTCTGACATACCCGCTTACTGACTTTTATGGGTTGTGTGTATTCGGGGAAAAAACTGACATAAAAACGATCAGCCATCATCCGAATGCGCACAACTTTTTTAATTCATAGGCTATCTTAAAATATTCATTCAATAAAACGATAAAAATGAAAAGAAATCTATTCCTGTTTATAATGAGAATGCAGATGCGGAAAATCCTGTCATTAGCCGCCATTCTCAATCTAGCAATTCTTGCAGCATGGGGACAACAGAAATCCTGGACAGCCGACAATGGAAACGGGACCTTTACAAACCCTTTGTTCTACGATGAATTTTCGGACCCCGATATGATTCGGGTAAACGATACGTTCTATTTGGTAGGTACAACAATGCACTGCAATCCCGGTCTGGTTGTTCTGGAATCAAAGGATCTTGTCAACTGGGAGTTCTGCAGCTATGCATTCGACCGCATTCCGGTCGATGATTCCAGATTCCGGCTCGAAGGTGGAAAGGAAGCATACGGACAAGGCATCTGGGCGCCCTGCATCCGATATCATGAAGGAAAGTTCTACATATTCTCGAACATCAACGGAATCGGAATGCAGATTTTTGTTTCCGAAAATCCGAAAGGTCCATGGAAACACCACAATATGGGAGGGGCTACCCACGATGTATCCGTATTGTTTGACAATGGGAAAATATATGCGATTTACGGCTATGATGAGGTTCATTGCGTTGAAATCAAACCAGACCTGAGCGGTTTTGTGGAAGGCAGTGACCGTTGCATTATACCTCGTGGAAATGCTATGGGGGAGGGACATCACGCCTATAAGATTAACGGAAGGTATTACATTATCAGTGCTGACTATGCGCCTATGGGACGGATGATGTGTGCGCGTGCCGACAAATTGGAGGGCCCTTACGAGACACGCGTAATCAGTTGTCGGGAAACAATGGGAACCGAGCATTCCACGTGGATTACAAATGTACCGATGGACGGTGCCATGCCGGAAATGAAGAAATGGAAGATGGAAATCCGCAAGCCCAATGCGGACAATATGGGATGCGCGACACTTCATCAGGGAGGGATAATCCAGCTGGAGAACGGCGACTGGTGGGGCTTCTCCATGCTGGACTTCCTTGCAGTCGGACGCACCACTTGCCTTTCACCCGTAACATGGGTGGACGGATGGCCGTATTTCGGACTTGAAAACAACCTGGGACGCTCCCCGAGAACATGGTTCAAGCCCGATGTGTCAACGAAAGTCACGCCCCACGCCCCATACGTCCGCAGCGACAACTTCGACTCAGGGAAACTATTGCCCGTCTGGCAATGGAACCATCTCCCCGACGACAGCAAATGGGCCATAAAGAAAGGTAGGCTCCGCCTGCACACGATGCCTGCAAAAGACTTCTATTGGGCAAAGAACACCCTGACCCAACGGGGCATCGGTCCGGTTTCCGTCACTACCGTAACGCTGGACGCTTCTCACATGAAAGAAGGAGACATTGCCGGTCTCGGACTGCTGAACATTCCTTATGAGTGGATAGGTATCGCCATAAAGGCCAAAAAGCCCTGCTTGCACTACTATGATTTGGGTACGGACGAAACTATAGAAATGCCTCTGAACCAACCAAGAATGTTCCTGCGCATCACCGGCGACTTTGAACACGAATGGGCAGAATTCAGTTACAGCTTTGACGGCGTCAATTTCTGGAATATAGGAAAACGGTTACCGATACCATATCAAACCAAGATTTTTCAAGGTGCGAGATATGCACTGTTCGCATTCAATCGGCAAGGAAAAGAAGGCGGTTATGCTGAATTCGACGATTTCAATGTGGAAGAGCCTCTTGCCGACCGTAGCCGCAATATCCCGTTGGGCAAGACCGTCAGTTTCCTGAACCTCGGCAACAGACAATGGATGCAGGCAAACCCGCGCAAAATGGTCTATTCCGTATGGGAAGACATGAAAAAGCGCAACCCTTCCGACTGTATGTTTGAAGTGCAGGACAGAGGAAACGGGAAAGTCGTCCTCAAGGCCGTAAACGGGACAGGCTATATGGCCGTAGCCGGTTTGGGCATGTCCGGTGACCTGCGTCTGTCTTCAGTGGAAACGGAGGATTGCCTGTTCATGTGGCAGGACATGCTTCACGGACAATGTATGCTGATGTCATTGAAAACACATCGCTATGTAGGACTGGATCCTGCATCGGGCGAAGCCTATGCCGCCGACTGGCCGGGAACATCGGCAAGCCGGATGAACGGAACAGTATTCCTCTGGAAGGAAGTGAAAAGCAACGGCAAATGAAAAGGGGAAACGGAAGCCGGCATACATGAAAGACGACTGCCAAAGTCCGACATTTGTCTGGAGAAGGGGTGTGTCAAAATAGAAATGGCTTTTTATTTGACACACCCCCTTCTGTCCGATGCAAGTTCCGACTTACAGCAAGCACACGAAAAGGTACAACATACACGCAGTGATTCTAGAAGCTTGTTCCCTAGTCTTCAATATTCTTTGAAACGGGTATGAAAAGTTCCGGAAACATTCTATACATCCGAAAAAAACATTTAAACATCCTATCTTGAAAAAACAACACACCTCAAAAACATCCTGGCATCCGCTTCGGTGCAATTTTTCTTACATTTGCCTAAACAAAAAAAATAAACAGACAAAAAATCAGAAACGATTCAGTTAATCTTAAAAATGTTGTATCATGAAAAATGATTTTAGGACAAGACGAAAAAGTCTTTATCTGTGGTGCATTGCGTGGGCCTTATTTTTAATGGGTTCTGCCAATCCCACTTCCGCCAGTCCACTTCAGAACAGGACAGTAACGGGAACAGTTACATCTGGGACTGACGGCGAAGCCCTGATTGGGGTCAGTGTACAAATACAGGAAAGACCTGCAGTGGGAACAATCACTGATCTGGACGGGAAATATTCCATCCAGGCCCGTTCCAACGAAACACTGATTTTTTCCTACATCGGCTACCAAACCCAGAAAATCAAGGCGAACAAAACGATTGTCAACGTACAGTTGAAAGAGGATTCAAAAATATTGGATGAAGTAGTTGTAGTGGGTTACGGTACGATGAAAAAAAGTGACTTGACAGGTGCGGTGACTTCTATTAGCGAAGACGAAATCAAGCAATCGGTCGTCACCTCACTTGACCAGGCACTTCAAAGCCGTGCCGCTGGTGTATCCGTCACCCAGAACTCGGGAGCTCCGGGCGGAGGTATTTCCGTCAGCATCCGTGGTATCAACTCACTCAACGGAAACGAACCGCTCTACGTGGTGGACGGTGTCGCCATCTCTGGAAACAACAACACCAATTCGAGTGTCCTTTCAGCTATCAACCCGTCTGATATCGTATCTATAGAAATTCTGAAAGACGCTTCCGCCACAGCCATTTACGGCTCGCGTGCCTCAAACGGTGTCGTCCTCATCACTACCCGACAAGGCAAAGCGGGGAAGACGCAGATTTCATACGAAGGATACTATGGTCTGCAACAGCTTCCCAAACAGTTGGATGTGCTGAACCTACGCGAATATGCCGAATATTACAATATGCGCACGGCAATCATCGGATTTGGGGAACGTACCGAATTCCAGGATCTTTCCTTGCTGGGCGAGGGGACAAACTGGCAGGATGAAATTTTTCAGAATGCTTCGATGCATAACCATCAGATAAACATTTCGGGAGGAAACGACAATGCGAAGTACTCCATATCTGGCGGTTACCTGAAACAGGAAGGAATCGCCATCGGTTCCGACTTCGAACGCTTTTCCGCACGTGTTAACATCGACAACAAAATCACCAAATGGCTGTCTACTGGACTGAGGGCTTCCGTGGCAAAAACCATGCAACGCAACACCATTGACAACGGAAATATCATCCGCACGGCAATCCAACAATTTCCCGATACGCCGGTACGTAATCCGGACGGAACATGGGGAGCACAGGAAACTGATAATTTCGGCACACATTATATGAATCCGGTTGCAGAAGCTCTCCTGCGCGAGAACTATGACAAGGGGACACAAATGTACATCGACTTCTTTGCAGACCTCACACTTTGGAAGGGACTCGTGTTCCGTGCCGAATATGCCGCAAATTATTCCTACAGCAACAACTATTATTACCAGCCATTCTATGATTACGAATATTATCATCAGACTTCAGAAGGAAGACGCAGTGCCAACAACGGATCAAACTGGACACTCAAGACCTACCTTACTTACAGCGGGACATTCGGGAAGCACAATGTCTCGGCAATGGTCGGTCATGAAGCACAGGAAAATTCGTGGGAGAATCTTCAGGCAAGCCGCACGAACTACCTGTTCAACACGGTACACGAATTGAACATGGGCGATGCGACCACGGCAAAGAACAGCAGCGGCAGAGGTTCGTCCGCAATCGAATCCTATTACGGAAGATTCAACTACGGGTATGACGAACGCTATCTTGCCACATTCACACTCCGCGGCGACGGGTCGTCCACTTTCGGTCCCGCCAACCGTTGGGGCGTATTCCCGTCCGTAGCGTTGGCATGGAGAATTAACAACGAGAAATTCCTGAAAAACGTCAAATGGCTGAACAATCTGAAGCTCAGGGCCGGATGGGGACTGGTAGGCAATCAGTCGGCAAACAACTATGCATACGGAGTGACGATGGCGTCAGTGGCCAGTACTTGGGGTACGGGATTCTATGCAGGGAACTACCCGAACGACAAGCTTAAATGGGAGGAGACCAAAGCCTATAATGTCGGATTTGATTTGAACCTTTTTGACAACCGGGTGGAATTCATTTTCGACACTTATTTCAAGAACACAGACAATCTGCTGATGCAGGCCTCACTGCCTACCTATGTGAGCGGCATTATCACCTCGCCGTGGGTAAACGCAGGTGCCATGCAGAACAGAGGGGCTGAATTCACTCTGAATACGGTCAACATCTCAACCAAAGATTTCGTATGGCGCTCGGGGCTGACTATCTCTTTCAATAAGAACAAGATTACTAACCTGTATACGGAAACATCAAGCATGTCGGGAGTCTTGGACGGAACGCAGACATTGACCCTCTCTGTTGTAGGACAGCCGGTAGGGCAATTCTACGGCTACAAAGCCATCGGCATGTTCAAGACGGAAGACGACTTCTACCAAAGGGATAGGGATGGGAATTTCCTCCTCGACAGAAACGGAAGCCGAATTCCGGTCGCCATTCCGGAAAATAATCATATCACCCCCAACGAAACATGGATAGGTGACTTCATCTTCGAAGACCTGAACAAGGACGGAGTAATAAACGAACAGGACCGCACCTTCCTTGGAAATCCGGAACCCAAATTCTCCTACGGGTTCAACAATACGTTCACCTATAAAGGCTTCGACCTGAACATCTTCATTAACGGTGTCTATGGCAACAAGCTTATGAATCTTCTGCGCCAGGACTTTACCAACCCGATGGAAAACAGCAACCTGCTGAAGGAAGCTACAGGTATAGCCAAAGTGGAGGTGATTGACCCTGCGTCTCCTTCTGACGCAATCTGGAACGTGCGGCTGAGCAATCCGGAGTCTGCCACCGTACAGCGTCTCAGCACGACCAATGGTAATGATAACAACCGTATGAGTGACCGTTTCATAGAAGACGGATCCTATCTGCGCATCAAGAACATTTCGCTGGGCTATAGCTTCCCCAAGAAATGGATAAACAAATGGAAAATAGAGAACCTGAGAATCTATATGAATATCCAGAACGCCTTTACATTCACCAAATACAAAGGTTATGACCCGGAAATCGGAGCGTATAATTACAATGTACTCCTTCGGGGTGTAGACTATACACGCTATCCGTCACAACGGATTTATACCTTCGGACTGAACCTGAGCTTCTAACCACATAAAACTGCATAACAATGAAAAGTAAAATAATATCAGCATTGATTGTATTCGCAGGCATCTGCCTGCCGGGATGCAAGGACAGCTTTTTGGAGAGAACTCCTGAAAACTCATACACCGATGAGAACTTCTATGCCTCGGACGATGCTCTTGACGCGGCTATAGCTCCACTGTATAACAGGGCGTGGTTCGACTACAACAGCAGGCCAATCATGTATCTGGGCAGTACACGCGCCAATGATTTTTATAGTCCATACGCTTTCCCTGAATTTACGACATTCCAAGTGACTGCTTTAAGTGATGACCTGGCAAAAGCATGGAAATCATTCTATAGTGTAATTACTCTGGCAAACCAGGCCATAGACGATATAAACAACAAATGCACGGTAGACGTAAGCGAGAGCGCAAAGACAAGAGCCATTTCCGAAGCCCGGCTGATGAGGGCCTGCGCCTATTTCTATATGCTAAGAGCATGGGGACCTGTCATTATCATCGAGCATAATCAGGATGTGGTCGACAATCCGCTCCGTCCGCTGAACAGGGAAGAAGATGTGTTCCAGTTCATCATCAACGACCTGACCTATGCAGCGGAGAACTTGCCCGAAATGGGAAGCCAGTCGGGAAGAGCGACACGCTGGGCAGCCGAAGGGATGCTGGCAAAAGTTTATCTGGCACGTTCCGGATGGAAAAAAGGGGGACAACGCGATGAAGGTGATTTGGAACTTGCCAGACAATATGCAGCGGACGTTTGCGACAACAGTGGGCTTGAACTGCTCCCTAATTATGAAGACCTGTTCAAATACAGGTTCAACAACAACGAAGAGTCACTGCTCGCCATGCAATGGGTACCGCTGGGAGAATGGGGAGTACAAAATACTTTAATAGCTGAATTAGCTTTCAATTCGGAAGTAGTGGGAGGACTGGCCGGCTGGTCAAGTCTGCGTGGCAGCATTGACATGCTGCAGCAATATGAACTTGCGGACACTTTACGCCGCAATGCGACTTTCTTTACCAACGGAAGCTATTATCCCTATATATGTATCGCTGAAGGAGGATATACCTATACAAAAACAGAAGTGCCAATAAAAAAAGGTGTTCCGGGAGGTCCCGATGATGACAATGACGGATATGTAGCTGACATGAACTCACCGCTCAACACCTATATGCTGCGTCTGGCGGACGTGTATCTGACTTACGCTGAAGCATGTCTCGGAAACAACGAATCCTTGAATTCTGGTCCCGGACTGGAGTATTTCAACAAAGTACGCTACAGAGGATTCAACGGGAAAGGGACATGGGAAAAGTCTTCCATCACGCTCGATGACATTATCAAGGAACGGAGAATAGAGTTCTGTGCAGAATTCAGCAACTGGTATGACATGGTGTCATGGTACTGCTGGAAACCGGAAAAGATGCTGGACTATTTCAACAACAAGCAGTTGCGCGGATATACTACAGACGCCACCATAAAAGACAACAGAGGCTACTTGCATTTCGGACGCTATGACACTTCCGGAAATTTTCTGGAAGGAGAAGAATATTACAATGCTCCTACGGTGGAGATAAACATCACTGATGATGATATATTCCTACCTTATCCGGAATCCGATGTCATCCAGAACCCACTGCTGAGAGAAGATCCGGTACCTTATAAATTTAATGAATAAATCATGCACACATGAAAACACTTATCAAGAAAATCATTCACAAAGGATGGCCGGTTGTATTCCTGCTGGCGATTCTGACACTTTCTACCGTTGCGTCATGCAAGGATGATGACGGCGGGAACAATTTGCCTGTGATACACTATTTAAGATTGACCGACCCGGTTTTGGCAGACAGTACCTTTACGGATGTAGAACCGGGAACTATGCTGGCTGTCATAGGTGAGAACCTGGACGGTGTAATCGAAGTCTATATCAACAACCAGAAAATCAGCTTCAATTCCACCTATTCTACACCGACCAGCCTGATTATAACGGTTCCATACGATGAAGATTTCAAACTGACATCCACAAACCCTGAACTGCAGGCCGAACTGCGAATAGTCACAAACCACGGAACAGCCACGTTCCCGATGCACGTACTCTCACCGGGACCGAACATATTCCATGTCTCGGCATTCTATCCCATCGAACCGGGTGACAAAGTAACCTTAATGGGACAGAACTTCTATGAAATCAAGCGGATTTATTTCAGCAAGGACTCCGTTGAAGTGACCATGCCGATAACTGACTATCAGGTAAGCAACGACTACGAACAGATTACGTTCAATATGCCGGACAAACTAAAGGAAGGAGGATATATCTTTGTCGACTGCTATACTGACGAAGCAAGCATCGAATTTGTACCAACGGGACCGAAGCCGGCCATCACCGGAATCAGCTCCACGATGCCGATGCCCGGAACGGAAGTCACCATTGTAGGCAAGAATTTCATCAATGTATCAAAGGTCAACATAAATGGTGAGTTCGACATTCCAAAAGAAGACCTTGAAGTTTCCGAAGCCATGAACGCCATTACATTCACAATGCCGGAAGCTCCGGAGAATTCGGGAAAGATCAGCGTGGCCACTATTGGCGGAACTGCAGAATTGGAAGGATTCTATCCGCGGGAACACATCGTTCTCGACTTCGACAACAGAGGCAGCCGTAGTTGGGGCGATAACTCCGATACATGGACAACTGACGGAACAACCGATCCGTTTATTGCGGACAGAAACTATTCCGGTATAAAGGGAACAATCTCAGCCAATAACTCCTGGTGGGGACAAATTGTAACCACTACTTTCTGGCCTGGCAATGACATTATACCGGACAACACGCCGATTTCAGAATTGGAACTGCAGTTCGAATGCTATGTCACAAAACTATTTGACGGTCCGGTACTGGAAATCCAGATTGGAGGAAATTTCGACACTTCACTGAAAGATTATGTACCTGTAAGCTCATTCACTGGAAAAACAGAGACTGCGGAATGGATGCAATGCAGTATCCCATTGGAATCACTTGTGGCAGAAGCGACATGGAAGGAATTTACAAGTCGGGTCAACGAGTTGGGAATCTATGTAAGAAATCCGAGTAACAAAAACGATGTGTACGTTGAATTCTATGTGGACAACTTCCGCATCGTTCCTATCCAAAAAGAAAATTAATTTTTAAGCAAAGCAAATATGAAAACGAAAATAACATACCTTTTTCTGCTCCTTATGACAATGGTTCTTGGACTGCAGTCCTGTAAGGCCGACAAAGTGGACGGAGCGGTTTTCTCACTCAGCATTGACGGACAAGAATCGACAAGTATTACGTTCGGCTACGGACAGACTTTCGTCATGGCGAAGCTTTCCTCCAATGCGGGATGGAGCCTGTCAAGCGACCAATCCTGGTGTACCTTATCAAATGTATCAGGCAACCCGACTGACGAACAATACATTAAAATCGCGGTAGAAAGAAATACAACTGATGCGGAACGTACAGCAACCATAACCATGAACGCAGGTGGAAATATCCGCCAGTACACAGTCACTCAGACCTCAAAGAATGCGGAGACTTACCCTGTGGGAATGGAAAAGGATGCCATCGAAACCATCAAGTCCATACAGATGGGGATCAATCTGGGGAACACACTGGAAGCTCCAGGTGGAGAGGAAGCCTGGGGAGCCCCTCATACGACTCAAGCTATAATTGACCAAATGAAAGCATGGGGCTTCAATGCCATCCGTGTCCCCTGCTCATGGGACCAGTATTTGGAAGCTGACGGCATAACCATTAATCCAGATTGGATGAACAGAGTCAAAGAGGTGATAGACTACTGCATGAATGCAGATTTATATACAATATTAAATATCCATTGGGATCAAGGATGGATGGAAAATCATTGTGATGCATCCATGGAAACTCCTGAATCTATAGCCCAAATTGAATCAAAGGTCTATAATCTATGGACGCAGATAGCGACTACATTCAAAGACTATGACGGACGGTTGCTTTTTGCTGGAGCAAACGAGCCTGTAGTAGAAAGTCGTGAAGACATGGCAGTCCTCAACAGATACGAACAGGCGTTTGTGCATGCCGTCAGAAGAACCGGGGGAAACAACCTTTACCGCAATCTTGTCATCCAAGGACCGCGGACCGACATCAACAGAACAGACATGTGGATGGAACTGCCGGAAGATACGGTTTCTGCACGAATGATTATAGAAGTACATTTTTATGACCCGTTCCAATTCTGTCTGGATGACAATCCGAATAGCTGTACCTACTTTTGGGGAGAACCTTATGCTAAATACGGTCCTATCAATGAAGGTTCACAGGAGATGCATGTATGTGAACAATTCGAAAAAATGAAAAAGAAATTTGTGGACAAGGGAATACCTCTCGTATTGGGGGAATATAGTGCCATGTACCGTACGCACCCTGTTGATTCTCTCCAAGAGGTCTGCCATGAATCGGAAGGTTACTTCACAGGCTATGTTACGGAAC
This sequence comes from Phocaeicola fibrisolvens, assembly GCF_025567125.1. NCBI lineage: Bacteria > Pseudomonadati > Bacteroidota > Bacteroidia > Bacteroidales > Bacteroidaceae > Phocaeicola > Phocaeicola fibrisolvens. The sequence goes on from NZ_JAOQJI010000047.1 coordinate 28,425, forward strand.
AAGCCAAGAACAACGGACTGGCTCCTTTCTTATGGGATATACAAAATGGAGGACTATTTGACCGCAATAAGGGAAAAATACTGCTGCCGACTGTGTACAACCAGCTGAAAGAAGGAGCGGAAAGAGGACAATATCCATTCTAAGATAAATCTTAAACTCAAAGGCACAAAGACACATAGTCCTTCAAACTACTGTCTTGTAGACTGTGTACCGATGTGCCTTTGCCTTTTCACCAAAACAAGAACAAGACAACATGAAGAAATTGGCATTCTATTTGATTACACTATTGTTCCTGGCCACAGGGAGCAGCCTTGCACAAGGGTATAAAAATCCGGTCATTCCCGGATGCCATCCCGATCCGAGCATCTGTAAGGCAGGAGAGGACTATTATCTTGTGAATAGCTCATTCGAATATTTTCCGGGAATTCCCCTTTTCCACAGCAGGGACCTCGTGAACTGGGAACAGATTGGGCACGTGCTGAACCGGGAATCCCAACTGAGAATCAAAGGAGGAAACATGTGGGGCGGTATCTATGCACCCACTATCCGTTACAATGATGGTACTTTCTATATGATTACAACCAACACTTCAGACAGGGGAAACTTTCTGGTATATACCGATAATCCGTATGGAGAATGGTCAGACCCTGTCTGGATTAGGCAAGGAGGCATCGACCCTTCGCTTTATTTCGAAGACGGGCGCTGCTATATGGTGAGCAATCCCGATGGTGCCATCTGGCTTTGCGAAATCAATCCGAAGACAGGAGAGCAGCTTTCCGAATCGAAGCGTATATGGGGAGGAACAGGCGGACGCTATCCGGAAGGACCGCACATCTACAAACGGAACGGATGGTATTACCTGATGATAAGCGAAGGCGGAACGGAATACGGGCACAAGGTGACCATCGCCCGCAGTCGGAATATCGGAGGCCCGTATGAGAGCAATCCTGCCAATCCGATTTTGACTCATATCAACCAAAATGCAGAAAATAATCTGATACAAGGAGTTGGCCATGCCGATATGGTTCAAGCTCACGACGGTTCTTGGTGGCTGGTATGCCTTGGCTTCCGCACACAAAACGGACAGCACCATGTGTTAGGGCGTGAAACATTCCTGGCTCCTGTTACATGGAATGAAGATGGATGGCCTGTCGTAAACGGAGACGGTACCATCAATCTGGATATGAAAGATGTCAAGACACTTCCCCAAACCACCGTCAAAAACAGTCCGGACTGGGATTTCAACAATCCGCAGTTAGGAGCGGAATGGAACTGGATTGGCATCCCAGACAAAAAAAACTATTCGCTCACGGAGAAAAACGGATTTCTCCGGATTAAAGGAAGCGAAAAAAAACTGGATGACTACGGCTGTTCACCAACATTCGTGGGACGCAGACAGGAAGACATCGATTTCCAGGCCACCACAAGAATGCAGGCAAGAGGAAACGGAAACGCCGGAATGACTGTCTACCTTTGTCCTTCCGCCCACTATGACCTGTTCGTTTCCGAGAACAAGCTGAAGCTGCGCTACCGCCTGAGCGAACTCTGCTACGAAAAGGATATCTGCCAGGTGCCTGATGATTTCATTTATTTGAGAATCAAAGGAGATGCGGCCACATACACCCTGGCTTATTCTACAGACGGCACACATTACACTGAAGCAGGGCGTATGAATACTCGTTATTTGAGTACTGAGACCAACGGAGGGTTCACCGGTGTATATTTGGGACTTTTCGCCGAAGGGCAAGGATATGCGGACTTTGATAATTTTAAATATATGTCTATCGTCCCAGAAGTCTCTCCAAAACTGACTTCAAAAGATGCGAACCCGATATTGGATTTCATTTTTACAGCCGATCCGACGGCAATCGTTCACGACGGACGTCTATATGTTTATGGCACAAACGATCAGCAGCAATATGAGGCAGTAGGGCGTGACGGCAGAAATACGTATGAATACATTAAGACACTAGTCATGATGTCAACGGATGATATGGTGAATTGGACTTATCACGGTCTGATTAAGACAGACAGCATTGCTCCGTGGATTGTGGCATCATGGGCTCCATCCATCGTCAAGCGGAAAGAAAAAGATGGGAAGACACATTTCTATCTCTATTTTTCCAACGGTGGAGTTGGCACCGCTGTACTGACTTCAACTTCTCCAATTGGCCCGTGGTTCAGCCCGCTTAATAAAAGCCTTATCGATGGAAACAACCCCCAATTAGGGAACTGTAGGGTCCCTTTTGATCCTGGAGCCGTCATTGATAACAAAGGTATCGGGTGGTTGGCTGTCGGGGGGGCATGCGCGCGTATCATGCGATTAGGAAAGGATATGGTTAGCATTGACAGTTCAATAGTACCCATCTATGCTCCACATCATTTTGAAGCAAACGAACTGAATTTTATCAACGGAACTTATGTCTATACATACAATACCGACTGGCAGGATTACAGCGATTGGCCTTTCCCGACAGAGAAGCCAACTACTTGTTGCATGACATATATGACTAGCAAGAATCCGCTTGACAGTTGTAGCTGGGAATACCGCCACAATTATTTTAAAAATCCGGGAGATTATGGATTCGATTTCAGCAACAATCACACCCATTTGGAAAAATACTGTGGAAAATGGTATATATTTTACCACACGATGAGTCTGCAACACAGTTATAATACGGATGGAGGATTCCGTAACATTTGTGTAGACGAAATCAAGGTGGATGAAAAAAATCTTAATATCCACATGGGGAATCAGACGCTGAAAGGTGTAGAACAGATACGACCTATGAATCCGTTCATTGTTCAGCAGGCAGAAACCACAGCTGCCACACAGAATGTCAAATTTGTAAACGGGAAAAGAATTGGTGACATGCATGCCGTGACCGTTCCCAACAAGACAGGTATCATTGCCGTCAGAGGGGTAGCTTTCAGTAAAGTTCCTTCCAGTTTAGAAATTAAGGCATCTGGGAATGGAACCATAGATGTTCGTCGGAACAGTCCGGATGGAGAGGTTATCGCTTCAATTAAAGTTAGCAATTCGCAAATGAAATTCATCAAATCTGAAATTCAAACGAAGATGAAAGGCTTCGTAGACCTTTGTTTTGTTTTAAAAGGAAACAATCTCACATTTGATGAATGGCAATTTAAATGATGCTTCCCAAAAGAAATAAGGTTGTCTTCAAAGTTTTATAAAAAGCTGAGATTGATTTATTATAATCTATAAGTTTAACATAAAAATCTTCTGCTTGTAGTTCTATAAGTGATGTAAACAAAGGCTAAAGCAGGAGATTTTTTATTTTTAGGTTTCAATCTTATTTTTGAAATTTAATTTTGAATCTCATTCCTCTTTCCTTTCTCTTGAATCTGAATTTTTCTGCCATATTTTAGAGACGCTTAAATTTGGCTTAGACTTTTTAGCCGCTTTGCTTTCCTTAGATTTTCATGTTCTGCGTTAAAAAGCCTTCCTTTTCGGCCCAGGATGAGCGGGAAGAAACAAAAAGGAAGGTCTTTCATTCTAAGTTAACGTGAGTTCGAAATAGTAATAAATATATTTCAGTGATAATTAGAAACATAGCGATAAAAGTATTAAATTTATAGTGCTGAATTATAAGATTTAAAC
>NZ_JAOQJI010000048.1:0-29624 GCF_025567125.1 Phocaeicola fibrisolvens
TTGTCGGCTATAGCAGCATATTGCTTTTTTGAAAAGAAGCCCGCCATTGATGTAAACTTTGTCAATGACGGACAACTGTCTATTTTCTAATTTTATATCGAACTCACGTTAAAATAGCCATTTTTGGTGATTTTCCATGAAACAGGCATGTCGTATTTTTGCAAAGAAAATTTTTACTTGTGTAAAAAACCTTAACCAAACTATTTTATGGATAAAAATCACAACGTAGGGCTCCTGTTGGCCCTATCTTTCCTTTTGCATATAAGCTACTTATATGCAGGCACTTCTTATGAGGCTTATGAAGCTGCTCCACAAATCGTGGTAAGAGGTGTGGTTACGGATGTCGGTGGAGAGCCGTTAATTGGAGCTGCTGTACAAAATGTACGAAAGAAAAGCGGTGTTGTCACAGACTTGAACGGTCAGTTTGAAATTCGTACTTCTGTGGGTGAAAAATGGACCGTCAGTTATATTGGGATGAAACCGTATGAGTTTGTTGTCAAGTCTGAAAAGAAATTGCGCATCGTGTTGGAATCCGATGTGCAGGCCTTGGCTGAGGTGGTCGTGACGGGATATAGTAAGGTGAATTCCCGATTGTTTGTAGGGGCTGTCACCAAAGTTTCTACCCAAGACTTCCTTTCGGCACCCCAAGCCGATTTCAGTCGCCTGTTGGAAGGAAAAGCGCCGGGGTTGAATATCTCTTCTGTTTCCAGCACTTTCGGGGCGGCTCCGAAAGTTAACATCCGGGGCGGCAGTTCCATTCACGGAAATGTGCAGCCTTTGTGGGTGGTGGATGGAGCTGTTGTGGAGGATATGGTGGCATTGAACGAGGAACAGCTGGCCTCCGGTGATGCCATTACGCTAGTCAGTTCTACACTGGCCGGATTGAATCCGGCAGATATTGAAAGTATTGAAGTGTTGAAAGACGCTTCGGCCACTTCCTTATATGGGGCCAGGGGGATGAACGGAGTCATCGTCGTGGAATCCAAGGCCGGCAAACGCGGGAAAGGACTCGATGTGACGTATAATTTGACTACTTCTTTGCGGCTCAGGCCATCTTATACACAATTTGACATGATGAACAGTGCCGAAACGATGCAAGTTTATCATGAGATGGAGAACAAAGGCTATTTTACGATGAATCGTGCCCTTTATGGGCGAAGGGGAGGGGTGTATTCCCAAATGTATCAGCTTATCGATACCTTTCAGCAAGGCGGATTCGGTTTACCCAATACGTTGGAAGCCAGAAGGGCGTTTTTACATAAGGCATCCACGTATAATACCGATTGGTTCAAGCACATCTATACCCAGTCGCTGACACAAAATCATTCTTTGTCCTTAAGTTATGGGGGAGAGAAATCGGCTACTTATGCCTCCGTGAGTTTTTACAATGATCCGGGTGAAACGGTAGCCGAGAAGGTGAAGCGCTTTACGGGTTTCTTGAATTCGAGTTTCTTCCTGTCTCCCCGTCTGAAGGTATCTGCCAATCTCCAAGCCAACTTCCGTGAACAGCGTGCCCCGGGAACGTTTCCACGTATCCGGAATCTGGAGGCAGGAGCTTATAAGCGTGATTTTGACATCAACCCGTTCAATTATGCGTTGAATACGTCCCGTACGTTGCGTCCTTACGATGAGGCCGGGAATTATGAATATTACCGGAACGATTGGGCTCCATTTAATATTCTTCAAGAGTATCAGGAAAATTACATGCGTATCCGCGTGTCCGATTTTCGTTTCTCATTAAGTGGGGAATGGGAACCTGTCAAGAAACTGCGTCTGTCGCTTTTGCTGAATACCCGTATGGCGGTGACGGGGATGGCGCATTTTCTGGGAGAGAACTCCAATGTGCTGTGGGCGTACCGGGCCGACCGGAGCTTGTTGGAAAGACAGCACAATATTTACCTTTACCGTCCGGAGAAGGGGGAGCCGCAGGTGATTCTACCCATGGGTGGGGTTTACCAGAAATCGTCACAGACGATGAACAGTTATCTGGGACGTGCCTCACTGGATTATGTTCACGAATGGGGTGGTCATCGGATGAAATGGTTTTCTTTTGCTGAGGTGAAGATAAACGATTTGTCGTCTGACTCTTTCAAGGGATACGGTATCGGTTTTAACCGGGCCAACAGTGTCATGACTTCACCGCTGGTGTTTGAAAAGATACTGAATGAAGGGGAGGACTATTTTTCCTTGCACGACCGCCATGAGCGTGACGTCGTTTTTTCCGGCTCTTTGACCTACGACTACCGGAACCGGTATATTCTGAATCTGGTAGGTAATTACGAAGGTTCCAATGCGGCAGGAATCGGTCGTCGGGTAAGATGGTTGCCTACTTGGAACGTGGGGGTGAAATGGAATGTGGATGCGGAGTCGTTTTTTGCACCTTTCCGTAATTTTTGGAACCAGTTTTCTCTGCGTATGAGTTACGGGTTGGTGGCCAAGATGAACAGTGAGGCCATCAATTCCTTGCCGGTGTACGACAGTCGTCTGACCTTCTGCAAGGATATCTCCGATCGGGAGTATGCCATTTACATCCAGCACTTGGAAAACCGTGACCTCACTTGGGAAAAAATGTATGAGTTCAATGTGGGGACCGACCTGTCTTTCTGGAATGACCGGATCAGCTGTTCGTTGGATGTGTATTCGCGCCGTTCGTTCGATTTGATTGACTGGGTACAGACTTCCGGTATTGGAGGGGAGTACAAAAAATGGATGAACTTTGGGGATATGAAGACCGTGGGCCTTGATTTTCTGCTGAATACGCAGAACATCCGGCAGAAAGATTTCAGCTGGAATACAGTCTGGGGCTTCTCATTCTATCACCAGGAGATAACCCGTTTGCTGAACCAACCTACCACTTTCGACATGGTGGCAGGCAACGGGCGGGGGAATATTGAAGGATTTCCCCGGGGAGGGTTGTATTCTTTCGACTTCCGGGGGCTGACGGATAGAGGATTGCCCCAGTTTTATTTTGGCAATCTGCCATTGTCATCCAACGGCTATTCGCAGATTGCGGGGGCCAACTTCTATGACGCGACTTATAACCGGTCTTATCTGCTGTATGAGGGTCCTTCCGAGCCGTTTATCACTACTAGCTTTGAAAACACTTTCCGTTACAAAGGTTGGAGTCTCTCCGTGTTTCTGACTTCCCGGATGGGTAATAAAGTGCGGATCAGTCCGAGGTTTGACCCGGAATACAACGACCTGAATGTGTTCACTACCCGTTATCGCGACCGCTGGCTGGTGAAGGGAGATGAACAGACCAAGCACATTCCCGTCATTCCAGGATATGACATTTACAGTTTGATGGGAAAAAAGAATGTGGAGCGGGCTTACAACACCTATAACTATTCGCAGGTGAATGTGGCCGACGGAAGTTTCGTGCGCTTGAAGAGTCTTTCGCTAGGCTATACTTTCCCTCGCTCGGTTTGTGAGAAAATGAAGATGAAAGGTCTCAGTCTGTATGCCCAGGTGACCAATCCTTTTTTGATTTATGCGGATAAGAAACTGCAGGGAAGAGACCCGGAGTTCATCAATTCCGGAGGGGTTTCTTCTCCCACCCCCAGAACGTACAGTATGTCGGTACAGTTAAGTTTTTAATGAATAGAAAATATGAGAAAAATAAATAGATATGTTTCCTCCCTTTTGGGAGCGGTTTGCCTCGTGCTGTCTGCATGCAATGATTTTCTGGAACAGTATCCCGATTCGAATACCCATACGGAAGTCGACTTCAAAGAGAAGATTGCCCAGCTGCTGACGGCTGCTTATCCGGAAGCCAGTTATTTCCGTTTCCTGGAGTTGCGGACGGACAATGTAGACGACCGGAGTGCGAAATTGCCGGCTTCACGGTTGAACGAGGCCATGTTTTATTGGAACGATTACCACGAGGAAGATTTGGATTCTCCCAAGCTGTATTGGCTGGATTGTTACCGGGGAATCGCTCAGGCCAATCAGGCGCTGGAATTGCTGGCCGCTTTTCCGGATAAGGAAGACCCGCAGTTGCAGGCCCTTTATGCCGAGGCGTTTCTGGTTCGTGCTTACCTGCATTTCATGGTGGCCAATATCTGGGCGCCGCCTTTTGCCGATGAGGAAACCAACAAAGGGTTGCCTGGCATCCCTTATGTGGAGAAATCCGAGAAAAATGCGTGGGTGTCTTATCCGCAAGAGAACTTGCAGGACACTTACCGGAAGATTGAAAGAGACCTTTCCTATGGGCTGGCTTGGGTGAAGGACGAGTATTATCAGAAGAAAAAATACCACTTTCATAAAAAGGCGGCTTATGCGCTGGCCGTCCGTTTTTTTGCCTATACGGGTCAGTGGCAAAAGGTGATTGATTATGCTACTTACGTATTGGGTTCGGACGTGAAGAAAGCCATTTTGCCTTATCAGGAATATAAGGAGAAATCCGTGGAGGAGATGGTGGAAGGTTATGCCTCGGAGGATAACCCAAGTAACCTGCTGATTACTACGGTGGAGAGCCTTTGGGAAGAAAACTACAAGACCGACCGTTACGGACTGGGAAGTGTATCGTATGAAGAGGTTTTCCAGCGTTTTTCGTCTAAAAGTATCCGGCAGATAGAAGGTTATTTCAAAGCGGTGCACAGGCTTGATCGGACCCGTGCCTACTGGCCGAAGTTTACCCATTTTCAGTCGGCTGACGGATTGCTGAACGAACGTCGCGGACAGTACACACAGAATGTCTTGCTGACCACCGAAGAAGTTTTTCTGCATCGTATCGAGGCTTATGCCATGACGGGCCGTGCTGATTTGGCCAAAGATGACTTGATTACGTTCATCAACCAGAAGCATATTGCGGATGGTATCGGGAGTGAGTTGTCGGGTACTGAAATCGAGAATGTGAAACCTGCCGACCGGGAACGGATACAGCCTTTTTATCGTCCGCTTACGCAAGAACAGGCCGCTATTCTGTACTATGTCAGTGAGGTGGCCCGGCAGCAGTTCATTCACGAAGGACTCCGCTGGTTCGATTTACGCCGTTTCAATATCAGTGTAGACCGCAACCGGGTGGGAGAGGCCAAGAAGGCACGTTATGTGTTGCAGCCGGAGGATTCCCGCAAAACGCTCTCTTTGCCCGAGGGGGTAACTCTTATTAATCCGTAAACTTATAATGATATGCGAAAACAGATTTATTTATTGCTCTTGATAGGGGGCGGTTGCCTGGGAGGTGGATGTCAGAAGGTAGAGATGCCCGTTCAGTATCCTTTTGCTTCGGAGCCTGGACCACAAACCGAATTGGACCAATGGCTGTCGGAAGAATTTACTCGCCCCTATAATATAGAGGTAGGGTACACCCGGACGCCTTACAGAGAAACAGACTGGCCTGACAACCTGCCGCCCAATCGGGAGAAAATTCGTCCGTTGCTGGAGGCCTTGAAGGCTTTGTGGATAGTACCTTTTGAACAGGCCGGTGGTACGCCGTTCATGAAGGAATATGTTCCCCGGCAAATCCTTCTGTGGGGAGATGTCAATTTGAATTCCTTGCAGATAGGTGAAATTAATACCTCTTTGGGGGAAGCTGTTCTTCCGGTGTTTGGGGTCGATCGTTTTTCTACAGCAACGGCAGAAAACCTTTTCCCGTATGTGCGGATGGCGACTTTTGCTTTTGCCAAACGGCTGGTACAAGGACGACCTTCCTTACTCGACAAGTTTGCGGCACTCAATCCATCGTCTTTTTATTATGACTGGTCGAAAAGTGCGGATGTATCCAAAGGGGAGTATTCGTTTCATGGTACGCCTTACAGTTGGAAGAAAGGTTTCTTCAGCAATGGAGCAATGGAATCATCCCTTTGTGATTTTGCCGAGACACTGAGTATGCTGGTATGTTTGTCTGTCAGTGAAATCAATGAGTGTTTAAATACGGCACAAGAATTGGGGGGTGAAGGGGCCAAGGCGACATTGCAGCGTAAAATGGCTTTTGTCGATGAGTTTTTATGGGAGAACTTTAAGATTCGCAGGGAAGCGCAGCTGACCCGGGTCATTTCAGCTTCTCTCAAACATTATAAACAACCACATGATGCTCCGGCATCGTGACAAAAAACAATGTGATGAAAAAATTGATTTTTTATATAATGATGGCTTGCGGATTAGGTATGGGGTGCAGCAAGCAGGAATCCATTCCGGTGCGCAATATTGAGGACTTGTCGGCGGCAAAGGATTTCCGGGAACGCTTGTGCCAAGCGGAAAATGGATGGCTGGTGCGTTATTTCCCGCAAGTAGATAATTATTTGAATACGAATATCACCGAAAATATAAAGACGAACTACAACTCGTTGTATCCTGAAATCTTATCCCGCCGTCTGGGCGTGGGAGGCTATAATCTGTTTGTAAAGTTCCAACCCGACGGCACCTTGAAGATGCTGACGGATATTGCTTACCGGCAGTCGGACGCTGACCAAACGGAAATGGAGCGGAAAACCTATTATGTGCCGGAATTCAATCTGGAGGTGACGGAGGCAAACTATGAGATAAAGGTGGCGGAGGGATTGAACCTGATTTTGACGACGCCTACCATGCTCGACCAGCTAAAAGGATTTGAAGTCAATGTGGAAAACCGCTTCTCTCCGGTACGTGTGGAGGAAGACAAGATTGTGCTGCGTACGGCGAACTATCTGGGCGAAGATTCCGAATGGATTGAACTGACTCCTCTTGATTTCCCGATGGAGGAATGGAAGGAACGGATGCAACGGCGGATTGACCGGAAAGAACGGTTCCGGAAACGCTCTTTTGCCACAGGCAACCAGAAATCGCGGCGTCCTTGTGTCTTGCAGATTCTGCTGACGGCGACTGGAGAAGTGGTGTATCAGAGCACCATGGATTTTGGTTATACGCTGATGGACGACCGTATGACTTATCATTATGGACATACGCGGAAGAATGGAGAACGGGTGGCCCGTTACGACCGTTTGCAGTATGAGCTGTTCTATAAGAACGAGCGGCCGGAAAAGACGGTGGAAGGCTACGATGGCAGCACGTATTACACGGCGTTGGGGTCGGGATATATGGCTACTGAAGAGGGAGTCTTTTTCCTGCCCGGACTGAAGTTCAACGAGGAGGTCGTGTTTCAGGAGTTTGTAGAGAAAGGAAGTCGGGAATGGGAAGGAGTGGCAGGGCCTTATACCGCCCGAATAAAATTTAATTGAATGGATAAATGAAGAAACGTATGAAATATTATGTATGGGTAGGAATGGCCGTGCTGCTGGTCGGTTGTCAGAAAGAAACGGCGGAGATGCCGCCCGAGGATTATAGTAAGTTTATCTCCTTGAAGGAAGCCGACAAGCTGCCGTTGGAGCTGGGAGTACCTTTCAACTGTTTCCCGAAGCATCCGGGCGACTGGGGTGTTACTCCGTCGGACGAATTTCAGATGGAGGATAAGAATACTTATTCAATAGAGTTGAATTTCTATGCACGGGCAGACATTCACAACCGGCAGGACCCGACCAATCTGACGGCTATGGTGATTCAGTACTTGGACACCGATAACCGGTTGGTGGTCGACACCTTGTACGACGGGAAGAACTGCATTACTTCCAAGGTACGTAACGGAGTATTGTCTTTTTCCGGCAAGCAGGCGGACCGGAAATACACGATTGAAAAGAAGAGTGGCGACCTCTTCTATTTTGCCGTGTTCCTCAGTCCGTATGGGAGGGTGGATGTCTCTTCGGAATTCTATGTCAATGGAGATGCCGACGATACGTTCTACGGCATGCAGTACGAGTATAGCCGGAACGCGGAATCCTTCCATATCACCGATTATGGGGTGGACTACCTGATTTATTCAAAAGCCATGTATTTACCTTAACTTAAATAATTTATCAAATGAAAAAAATCACCTTATGGATTTGTATGGGGAGTGTAATCTGTCTGCTCTCCGGTTGTGCGAAAAAAGAACTGGAAAGAATGACCGATTCAACCGAAGAGAAGAAGGAGGAGCTCCTGATGGAATATAAGTTTACTCAAAACGGAATTTCTACGGTAGACATTGGGGAGTCGAAGGAGATGATTCTGGCTTTCCGTCATTTCAACAATGCCATCAACAGCAAGACACAGAGTAATTTCTCCAAACAGCTGGAAAGTTATCGGAATGTCATTGCGGGTGCCTTGTCTCCGACAGATGAAGCGCTCAAAAAGCCGGTGGCCGACCGTATTTCCGGACTGGCAGACCAGCTGTATGCACTGGTGAGCAGTGAGGCTGTCAGTCGAAAAGCGCAGCCAGGCGTGCCGGGTACGGTGGCCGTATCGAATGAAGAATCCCGAATGCTCGACGAAAAAGGGGTGGAATTAGGGCAGGTCATCCAGAAAGCCCTGATGGGTGCTTTGACACTGGACAAGGTCAATTATTTTCTGGAAAAGGCTCTGAAAGCAGACAATGCATTGCCGGTGGCTGGTAAGAACTATACGGAAATGGCGCATTGCTGGGACATTGCCTATGGTTATTTGGGTACGTTGGACGTAGACCCGAATCGGCTGGCTCCTTTGTTCCTGGCCAACTATATTGAAAAGGAAGCAGTGGGCATGCAGGGACTGAGTGGCATCAATACGTCGGTCTATCAGGCTTTTTACAAGGGACGGAAGGCCATTGGGGACCACAATCTGGAGGAAGTGCGGAAGCAGGTGGCTTCCATTCGTGGGCAGATGCTCAAGTTGTTTTCCTTGCGTACGGTATATTATTTGCGGGAAAGCCAGACATTTCTGGAACGGACGGTCTCGATGCCGAGCGAAGGTTATTTCCATTCCATGGGAGAGGCACTTGGGTTTATCCTGGCCCTTCCGTTTGTGAAGGATGAGGCTGGAAAATCCCGGATTACGTGGGAACAGGCGGTCGCCCTGTATGACGGACTGACGCAAGGTGAGACCGGCGTGTGGGAGAAAGGCCGTCTCACCGGGGTGCAGGAGGGTTCCATCAGCGCAACCATCGAAAAGGTACATCAGTATTTTCACTAAAAAATGTATTGATCTGACATGAAGAATTATGTATTGATTTTCCTTTTCTTGCTGTGTGGCATGGTGGGGGTTACCTCGTGTGTGTACACCCCCATTAAGGGATACAATGGAAACTCCAAGATTGATCCGCAATACCTGGATTTTTGGTATCGGCAACAGATATTACCCGCCTATGCCGGTTATTTGTCCCAGGTGAAGCGTTTGGATGAAATGGCTGGAGAACTGGAGAAATATCCTGAAAAATTGGTGGAGCTGAAGCGGCAGTATGAGGCCGCTTTCCTGTCCTTGCAAGACCTCATTATTTTCAATCAGCCTTATTTCGTGGGAGAGCTTTATGGCTTGTATGCGGTATCGGCCCGTTTCCCGGTGAATAAAACACAATTGGAGGATGCGGTGTGGAATCGGTATTCAGCAGAGGACTTATCGGAACGGTTGGACCGTGGGGTGTTGTCACCCAATGCCTTGGGCTATGCGGCACTGGATTATTTGCTGTATTCGGACCGTGTGGATTTGACGGGAGAGACGGGGAGAGAGTATCTGTCTTTCTTCCCGGTATTGACCCGGTTGTTGGTGAAGCAGGCTGAGGCGGTGTATACGTCTTATGAGAAAGGTGGCGATAATTTTGTGCGCAACGATGATTTCTCTGTGGGCGGCAGCCTGAACGTGGTGCTCAACCTGCTGATGAGTAACTTTGAAGCCCACATCCGGACGGCCAAGGTCGGCATTCCGGTGGGTATTTATGGAGTCTCAGTCCATCAGCCGGAGCCGATGACGGTAGAAGCTTATTACCATGGAGAGGGACTTTCCACTCGCCTGTTGGTTCGGTCTGTTCAGGCTTTCCAGCGTTTCTACGACGGTTATCCTTACGGAGCTTCGTCGGCCAAGAACGGAGCGCTTTCTTTTGCTACGATGTTGGGAGAGTACCTTCCTCCCTCTAAGAGAACGGAGATTCTGCAAAAAATGGAACAGGTGTTCACGGCACTGCATGCCGAGCTGGATGATGAGACTGCCGATCTGGCCCGGTTGGCTGAAACTCCGGAAGGAACGGAGAAGTTGAAGCGGGTGTATGCGGAATTGCAAAAAGTGGTCGGAATCTTGAAAACGGAAGTAGTGTCGGCGTTGGGGCTTACGGTAACGTACAGCGACGGCGAAGAGGGCGATTAAAAACGGAGGAAAGATGAGAAAGATTTTATTGTGTATCATTTTATGTGGTGGAAGCATCGGATGGGCAGTGCCGGGATTCTCTCAGTCGCTGCTGCATCTTTACGGCGACATCCAATGGGAAGAAAGGCAAGTGAAAGGACCTGTTTGTCTGGAAATCTTCGGACTGGCGGGTAATCAGTCGGTACAGGTGCAGACCAATGAAAAAGGAACCGGGTATGCACTTACCGTGAAGCGTCCCGACTACACCTTCCTTTCGTTGATGTTCCGTCGCTGCGGACAGCCCGACAAGGTGGCCTATGTCAATGTACAGCTGACGGAGAGCGATTCCGTGCGGTGCGACTTGTCTTTCCGCCCGCAGGAATATATGCTGGGTGAGGTGCAGGTGAAAGGCAGTTCTTCCCGCAAGGAACAGGGGCAGCGTTTTATGCGGGATGTGGAGGAGGCCATGATTTTTGCCGGCAAGAAAAGCAACGTGACTTTGACGGAAAATATGCTGTTCAACAAGGCGGCCAATAATACCCGTCAGTTGTTTCGGAACGTGCCTGGCATCACGATTCAGGAAGGAAGTGAGGGCGGTCTGCAACTGAACATTGGTACCCGGGGACTGAACCCCAACCGTTCTTCCAATTTCAACATGCGGCAGAACGGCTACGACATCAGTGCCGACCCGTTGGGTTATCCCGAAAGTTATTACACCCCCAATGCCAACGACATCAAGGAGGTGCAGGTGTTCCGTGGGGCTTCGGCCTTGCAGTACGGCTCACAATTTGGGGGGATGGTGAACTTCAAGCTATCGGAGCCCTCGGCCGACAAGAAAGTGGAGGTACGGCAGCACGTGTCGTATGGTAGTTACGGCTTCTTGAGTTCCTATACCCGCCTGTCGGGTACACTGGGCAAATTTGCTTACTACCTGTCGGGAACAGTCAAGAAGGGAAACGGCTGTCGTCCTAATGCCGATTTCAAAGGATACAGCGTGTTAGGTCAGTTTTTCTACCGGCCCAGTACGTATGAACTCTATAAGCTGGATGTGCTGAAATACCATTATTTGGAACATCAGCCCGGCGGACTGACCGACAAGATGTTTGCAGAGAATCCCTACCAGAGTAACCGGGAACGCAACTGGTTCATGGTGGACTGGAACATTCTTTCGTTCAAGTATCGGAAAACCTTTGAGGAGAGTGGGGATGAAGTGAATTTCCATGCGGTCGGTTTGTATGCCCGCCGCTTTACGGTGGGATACCACACCAAGCGGGTGGGGTCGCCCGACCCTCAGAATGTGGAGCGGGACCTGCAGCGCGGCATCTTTGTCAACTGGAGCATGGAGGCCCGCTACTTGAAGCGATTCCGTCTTCCACGGTCGGAGGTGAAATCTTCGTGGGTGGTCGGCATGAAATACTATCAGGGGCGGAATACGGGGGAACAGGCTTCGGGCAGCCGGGGAAAAGACCCCGATTTCACGCCGGTGGAGCGGACCACGGATTTGTCGGACATGAACGGCAGGGTCGGCCTGCATTCTTTCTACCGCTATCCCAATTTGAACCTGGCCTGCTTCAGTGAGGCTTCCCTCCGTCTGGGAGAGAAGTGGACCGTGGTGCCGGGCTTGCGTTTCGAGATTATCCGTACCGGGATTTTGGGTGAGTTGTCACACTACCGCGTGGCGTACACCGACGGAACTCCCCAGCTACAGAACGATGTGCTGAAAGACCGGGTGCATAAGAACCGGACCATCCTCTTGGCCGGAATTGCGGCTTCGTGCAAGTTGCCCCGTGCCGAGTTCTATGCCAATGTCACCCGGAATTACCGGGCCATTACGTTTAATGACATGCGTACCGTATCGCCCGGACTGGCTGTCAATCCCGACTTGAAGGATGAGTCGGGCTATTCCAGTGATGTGGGAGTCCGTTCCCGCGGGAAGAGTTTGCTCAGTTATGATGTCAGTGCTTTTTTCCTCTACTACGGTAACCGCATCGGAGAATACTATCGGGAGAATCCGGAGATGAAGGGCACCTACCACCGTTACCGCGACAATGTGGGGAACGGTATCAGTTATGGGGTGGAAAGTACCTGTTCTGTCGATTTGTCTTCCTTTGCCCGGGTGATTCACGAAGACTTGAAGCCGGAAGTCTATGCCAGTGTGGCTGTGACCGGCTCCCGTTACCTGGGGCAGTCCCGGAAGCAGATAGAGTTTGTGCCGTTGTATAACCTGAAAGGAGGACTCAATTTGAATTTCCGGCGCTTCTCGGCAGCCGTGCAGGTGAGCGGTACCTCTTTCCAGTACACCGACGCTTCCAATGAACCGATGGACCCCAACGACGGAGTGTACGGTATCTATGGAGCCATTCCCGGTTTCTGTGTGGTAGATGCAAGTGTCAGCTACCAAGCCACCCGTTATGCGGGGATGGTACTCTCTTTGCAGAACATCGGGAACGAGATTTATATGACCCGCAGGGCTACAGGCTATCCGGGGCCGGGCATCATTCCCTCGGCTCCGTTCAACATGATGCTGACCCTGGAATTACATTTATAAAATCAACGCAGAAAATGAATTGGATGGAATTATTTAAAGAAGCAGTCTGGTTGCCAGTGGCGTATTTGTTCGACCCGGCACGGAGAGTCTTTATCGGTTATCTTCTGATGTCCGGACTGATAGGGCTTTGCCTTTTTTATTTTGTACATGGAAAATCGTTGGCGGAAAGCTGGAGGGAATTGTTTGCCAGACGTAACTGGTGGAGCGGTTCAGCCCGTACGGACTACGGTCTGTTCTTCATTGGTTTGTGCTTCAAGGCGGTATGCATCGTACCTTACCTGTCGGTGGGATCCATGCTGGCCTATGCGATGTCCAAGCAGCTGACCGAATGGCTTGGACCTCGTCCGGACGCTTCTTCCAGTCTGTGGGTGGCATTCTGCTATCCCGTGATTTTGTTTCTTGTGAAAGACTTTTTTGTTTTTGTCACGCATTACTACCTGCATCGCAACCGTTATCTGTGGGAGTTTCACAAAGTGCATCATTCAGCCACGGTCATGAATCCGTTTACGCTCTATCGCATGCATCCCGTGGAAATTCTGTTGCAGAACTTGCAAGGTATGGCGGCTTTTGTACTGGTGACCGGACTTTTCTTTTATTTCAACAATCATCTGGTGGCCCGGGCCACTATCTGGGGCGTCAACTCGTTCAGTTTTCTGTTCTTCATGGCCGGTGCCAATCTTCGCCATTCCTCCGTGCCGTTGAGCTATCCGCGGTGGCTGGAAGTGGTGTTGATGAGCCCTTATCAGCACCAGATTCATCACAGTGACGAGGCCCGGTTCTGTCATAGCAACTTCGGTTCCCGACTGGCTATTTGGGATTATTGGTGCCACACGTGGGTACGTTCCGTCGATTGTCCGGAAAAAGACCTGCACTTCGGTCTGCCAGGTCGGGGACTTCATGCTTCGAATACCATAGCCGGGAATCTGCTTTCTCCTTTCAAGGGATGTGTCAGCATTCTCCGGAATTCAGTCTGTCGGAAACATCGTATGTAGATAAAGAGGAAAATCAGTAAGAGCCCGTCATAGCTAAAAATCGTTCAATGGCGGGCTTTTTTATGAGATTCTATTTGTCATATAAAAAAAAACTCTAATTTTACGCGACCGAAGCTGTCAGTCAGTTTGTCGGCAAATGATTCACGTTTGAATGAAATGAATGCGGGTATGATGAAAAGCACGTTCTGTATGCTGCAATGCAGTATCCTAAGTTTGATGTCGGTGTTAGCCGGATGCAACAGCGAGGTCTTTATTGATGAATTTTTGACGGATTCTCCAACCGTTTCTCTTTCGGAGACAGAAAACGAAGTTACGGTTCGTTTTGATACGGACAATTGGAGTATTGTAGATATAAATTATTTGCGGTCGGATATGTCCGTGTTTGTCACCGACCTGGAAGGGAAAAACAGAAAATCACTTCCGCTTGAAGAGGGCGAAACCGGTATTGTGCATTGCCAAAATTCCTTTTTGGATTTTCAGGTGGTAAAAAGCAACAGTCGCGAATTGCATCTGATTGCCGGAGAGAACCTTTATGACTGGCCGTTTGAGGCTGCAATCAGGGTAGGCAACCGTTACGAAGAAAAGATGATTCAAATTTCTTTTGCACCGACCAGGAAATATCAGGTAGACAGTGTAGCATACGACTGGAGTCAGTTTTCTTATTATGACAATATGTTGGAGCCGGTAGACGAAATGGTAGTGAATACCCTGCACAGTACCCAGCCCGTGACAGTGTGTTTTTATCCCTACCGCAATTCAACTCGTACAGTGGAATTTTACATGCTGAGTAACAGTGGAAATATAGAGAGAGAAGCTGTACAGCAATTGTTGGAAGATTCTCTCTCTCAGGTTGAGATTCCGGATGTGGTGAATGGCGTGCCAGGATTATATGGCACGAAGGTGCCTTTCTGTGTTCAGGAGCAAAGGCTGGATGCAGGGCTGGACAAGAACCTGGAGGTGGTAAAGAAACTGGAACCTGGTAGGAAAGTACGCTTGGAAGTCTTTACCGGAATGAAGAAGTATAATGTACCTTATAAGGTTTATCTTTCCAATTCGTTTACCGGAAAGAAAATGATATTTTCTGGGACGCTTTCCAGTTCAACTCCATTCGACTATTTGATAATACCTTTTGACATTACCAATGAAGATGAATAGATTCATAGTCAGGATGTACGTAGGTACAGCCTTGTGCACTTGCGCTCTGTCGTTGTATGCAGGCGGTCGTGACAGCCTTTCTCATAAAATGGTGCATGCGCTAAGTTTTGACCTGAAGCCGGCCTATGTGTTTCCTACCCATGAGTTCTTGGCCGGGAACAATGCGGCTTTTGCGCCTATCCGGAAAAACCTGTCGGCGCATCTGAAATACGGATTCAAGTTTGCCCCCGATTCGTATTTCGGCCAAATGTATCCCCATGCTTTACAAGGTGTCGGTGTAGGATACCACACGTTTTTCAATTCGGCAGAGCTGGGGAACCCTTTCTCTGTCTATGTGTTTCAGACTTCCCGTATTGCGAGTATTACTCCCCAGCTGTCTTTTGATTATGAATGGAACTTTGGAGCCTCTTTCGGATGGAAAAAGTTTGATGCCGAATCGAATCCCTTCAATCGGGTGGTCGGCTCTAAAGTGAACGCTTATATTCATCTGGAATTTCTGTTGAATTGGCGGCTGGATGCACAGACCAGTTTGCGGGCCGGAATTGCCGCCACCCATTTTTCAAACGGAAATACGGGGTATCCCAATGCGGGGGTAAATACGGTGGGAGCCAGTGTCGGCATTACCCGCTATTTTGGAGGAAGTGAGAAAACGGAATGTGCCTGCACCTTCCGGCGTCCGGCTTTCAAACCCTATCTCAGTTACGATTTGATAGTGTATGGCTCTACCCGGAAGAAAGGGGTGTTTCTGGAAGACGGTACTCCCATTCTGGTACCGGGTTCTTTTGGTATCTTGGGGTTGAATTTTACACCGATGTATAATTTCAGCCGTTATTTCCGGGCCGGTGTGTCATTGGATGCCCAGTACGATGAGAGTGCGAATATTTCCCGTCATATCGCCAACAGCGTAACAACTCCCGATGCAGAGACCATCAAGTTCTATCGTCCTCCTTTCCGGGAACAATTTGCCGTCGGACTTTCGTTGCGGGCCGAAATCGTGATGCCGATTTTTTCGATTAATCTGGGTATCGGGCGAAATGTCATTTGTCAGGGGGCCGACACCAATGCTTTTTATCAGGTATTGGCCTTGAAGACGGATATCACCAAGAACCTCTTCCTGCATGTGGGCTACCAGCTTCATGATTTCAAAGACCCCAACAACCTGATGCTGGGCGTGGGATTCCGTTTCAATGCCAAAGGAAGGGAATAGCGTATCCCTTCACTTTGTGATTGGTCATTGTACGGCTTTCAAGGCTGCCTCATAGTCTGGTTCATTGGAGATATTTTCCACCAGTTGCGTGTAGCAGATTTTTCCATTTTCATCTACTACGATGACTGCCCTTGCCATTAGTCCTTCCAGTGGACCATCGGTTAATTGCAGACCGTAGTTCGTTACAAAATCCCGGCTGCGGAACACCGACAACGGCACCACGTTGTCGAGTCCTTCGGTAGAACAGAAACGTGATTGTGCAAAAGGCAGGTCCATGGAAAGACATAGCACTACGGTGTTTGCCAGTCCTGCTGCTTTGGCATTGAACTGCCGGACAGACAATGCACATGTCGGTGTGTCCAGGCTTGGAAAAATGTTTAGAATCACTTTTTTACCTTTGTAAGCCGACAAGCTGACTTCTTCCATTTTCGCATTGACTGCCCGGAAATCGGGTGCCTCTTGTCCTACTTTGGGCATTGATCCGGAAGTGTGGGCTTCAACTCCTCTGCAAATAACGGTTTCTGCCGTGGTACTTATCGGCATCAGGCAGACCAGACAAACTGCAGTCATCCATAAGATTCTACTGATTTTTTTCATGTCAAAAATAATTAGGGTTAGGGTGCTAAAGATACAGAGATTTTTCTATTTCTCAAATCGGATAAGAATTTTATGCAGGACCAAGGGGACGAAAGATTAAAGCAAATGGATGAGGATGTGAAAAGTCATGGAAAGAAATATTCTTTCCTCGACACGAACGTGATGAGGTCTTGTCACGTTCGTGATGAGAGGTCGTCACGTACGTGTCGAGGTGTTGACACGTTTGTGTCGAGGTATTTGCGTAGGAATTTTCTTTCATGTCTTCCGGGGGGTCTGTTCAATGGTATCGTAATAAATATTAAAATACCAGCTTAGGTAAAATCTTTTTTTGATTCTCTTTTGTTCTCTTGTCATAAAGACAAAATTTATTGTTAAATACCAAGAACCTGAAAATGATGAAAAAAATCGTATACCTTACAGCCTTTCTGGGCATTATCGTGTACCCCTTTTGTATGACTTCGTGCTCTAAAAGTTTGCCTGAGACTGAAATTTCGTCCTCTTCGGAGGGCCGGATTGACTGGAAGATGGAAGTGGAAACATCACGGGCGGCAATGAATGTCGACGGAAGCGGTCGTTTCGAGGAAGGAGATACGATTATGGTTCATACCCGTAACCTGAAGGATGGTCACATGCAACATTATGCTCTGTGTTTGTCAAACGGGAAATGGATGCCTGAACTTTATTGGACGGAAGTGGGAGAAGAGGTAGAATTTACAGCCTGGCATGTGGCCTCTGCGCGTCGTTTGTATCAGGCGAGCCAGACTTCGTCCGATTACCTTCATACGCTGGCGACCGACCAGCAGGGAGAAGGGTATCGTCGTTCGGATTTGTTGTGGGCAAAAGCTCGTGTGAAGGCAGGCGAAACAGTGCAACTGCATTTCACGCATGCGTTGCATCGTTTGCATCTTATATTGGAGAGCAAGGATGCGTCATATACCGCTACGCAGTTGCAACAGGCTGAAGTGCAAGTGTATACGCCTTGTCAGCTTTCATTTACTTTGGGCAATGGTACGTGGCAGAATCCATCCGGCTATCAGTGGATTACTCTAGCCATCCAGTCCGATGGATCTCGGATGGCATTGTTGAGTCCACAGGAAACGGAGGCGTTGCGTACCGATGGTTGGATTCGCATTCGGATAGACGGGCAGGAAATTACGGTAAAGGCGCCCGAGTTGGTGAACGGGAAACCGTTTGACAGGTTGGAGGCAGGCAAGGAGACGACTTATCGGTTGAATTTGCAAAAAGACCATTCTTCTAAGCCGGATGCTTTTGCCGGAACCAGTCTTTGGGTATATGGAGTGAAGCCACCTGCCGACGGACAGTGGAATGTGGACCATACGCAGTTGCCTTGGGCGGAGGGTTGCGGCTGGTTTGACTGTAACAAGGTGGATCCTTCAGATGTATCGCCTAGTGGCGACGGACTGATGTGCTGGGCAGCAGCAACGTCAAACCTGATACATTGGTGGCTGCAGCAGAACCGTGAAACGGAGGCATTAAAATCTTATACAGGTCCTCAAGCTGTGCCTTCCGATATGTTACACAGCGAGATTTTCCAGCTGTATAAAAAGCATTTTTCCAACCGGGGAGCTTATCCGCTAAAAGCCATTAACTGGTTTTTCAACGGAGTGTTCTATCGGAAATTGTATGATACAGACCGGCCGGATCCTGCAGCCGGATTCTTCCGTGCACAGTTGGGTTCCCATTCGCTGGGTGCGGAGTACGTGGGCATGGATTTGAAGCGCGACCGTTTTAATGCGATTATCAAGCAGGCATTGTCTTCGCAACAGGGTATTCTGTTCATTGTGAATATCGGAAAAGCATGGTCCACTCATGCGGTGACTTTGTGGGGCGTAAAGTTTGATGCGGACGGGCTGATTGATACCCTTTACATGGTGGACAACAACGATGGTCGTTACGATAAACAGGGCACTATCCGGGAAATGAAAGTGAAATATCTTCCGTACTCCAACACGAATCCGGATTTGTATCCTTATGTGCCCAACAGTTTAGGCGATTTTACCATCCGCATCGAGTCGCTCTGCACCTTGAGTCTGGGGCGGGAATGGATAAAGTAGGGTAGAGAAGCGGGTGGCTCTTTGGCCGCTCAAACCTTTTGCATACGGAATAACGGAATACCTGAAAAAAAGAAGGCCCACTCATTCACCTTGTTTTGTGCGTGAATGAGTGGGCTTTTTCAGTTATTTACGGCATGTGCCGCTTTTATCTTCTCATCTGTTTTCTGGCACTCACCTGATACGTTTGAGATTATTCAATCATTTTCTTCAAGGTACTCTTCATGACTTCGTGGTTACGGAAATCGTTGCGGAGCTGATAGTGTCCGGACTTGTCCACCAGCACATACGAAGGAATACCGTCAATCTTGAATTGTTCGCAGAGATATTTCCATTGCTCGTCGTTCAGGCGGAAATGTTTCCCCTTGATGTTTGGAATCGCCTGCTTGTAAGCGACGAGGGGAGACGTTTCGTTGGCAAGGTAAATCCATACCAGGTTGTCGCTCTTCAGTTCCTGCTCCTTCAGCGGCTCGTTGGCACGGATGGCCATGCGGCAAGGCCCGCACCAGGTGTTCCAGAAATCCACCAGGACGCCTTTTCCCTTGTAAGGTGCGATGAGGGCTTCGAAGAGTTTGTCAGGGGCTACTTCGGGCGTCTTTTCGATGACGGCCTTTCCTTCTACCGCTTTGAGTGCAGCCTGTGCGTTTTCCTGCATCTTCAGAATCGCATCCCGGTAGAACGGGTTGTGTACGCCTTCAAGCGTGTGCCGGTCGGCCTCTGTCAGTGAGATATTCGCGGCTTTCTGTACCAAGGGAAAGACCCGTTGCAGGTCTTCGGCGAAGGTGCCTTTCAGTCCCGCTTCCTCGGGCCAGGCAATGAGTGGGTTGGAGAAACAAGAAGCATAGTACATGATATTTTCTCCCATCAGCAGTTGCTCGTCGGCGATAGGGAAGAGCTTGCACAATGCGGCGCGGTTTTCGGCCGTCAGCGAGTCAATCTTCAGGTCCAGCGGTTTGTTGCGGTCCCACTGGTTGTGTATCATCCGGTAATTATAGGTACGGATGGCGTCGCCTTGCGCCATGGCTTCCACTGCTTCCTGTTTCAATTTCAGCAGGGCCAGTTCTTTGCCCACCGGTGGCAGGCTGCTTTGTGCGATACTGTCGGAGAGTGACTGGTAAAGTTGGATGACATGCTGGGTATATTCGGCGGCCGTCATCTTGTAGTCGGCAAATTCCCTTGAATAGAGATTCATGCTATAAGGTTTATCCGGATACAATACGGGAGAGGTCAGGCTGGCGTATGTGCCTGTAGCGTAACATCCCGGTATACTTTTGAAGGGAGGAGTTTGTTTTCTCTGCGTCCGGCGGTCCATGAGCATCTGTCCGCTTTGGTGCATGTCGATATACAAGTTAATTTCTTCGCCTGGAGCCAGCCAGAACCTGTTTACCCCTATTCCTGCAAGCACAAAAGCCTGTGCGGAGCCATACTGCCAGAACTTGAATTCAGCTTCTCCCGTATTCGCATTGATAGGGGCTGTGTAAGACTGCTGGCCGTTCAGCAGGGTATTGACATAGAGATTCACTTCCTTTGCCAGTTCCTTCCGATAGCCTGAAAAATGGACGTGTACCACGGTTTCGCCCATCTTGAACAGGGGAGCGGGAAGGGAAGAAGGTACGGCCTCGTTCGCACGGATGACTTCGGCCGGGATGTCGGACGGCAGGGTGGCTTCCGTTTTTCCCGTCAGGTCAATGCCGAACAGCTTGAAACAATCGTCGCAATCGGATTCGATGAAGTCGAACGAGCGTGTGTTTTGGGGGAGAGGTTCAAAGCTCAGTCGGAAGGAGGCCTCTCCCGTTTCGGGCATCCAGAAAAGAGAATCGGCTTCAATGCCCTGCGTGCCTTTCAAGGCATATTTCTTACCGTCGGCTTGCAGGTAAGATTCGGAACTGATTCTAATCCAGTAGTGCGGGCGGAAATAGGCGTCCGTATAGAGCACTGTAGCCGTGTCGCTCAGTTCCACCTTCGAAATGTCGAGCGTCATGGTGTTGGCTGACTCGATGAAGGGGTTTTCTACGCTTCTGGGAGCGGGCGTGTTTGCTGCGGTGGCCAACCATGCGGTGGCGGCCAATGCCAGTAGGGTCATTTTATTTTTCATGTGGATTCAGGTTTAATTGTTTGTGTAAATATAAGGAAAGCTTTGTACAGGAAAAAGAAAAAAGTTAGAAATGTAAAGGAAGCATGTACCAAATTGATGAAAAAAAAGTTTTTTCTTTCCTAAAAAATGTCGTGTATATGTAATATTTATTTGAATTATATTCGCTACCTTTGCACTAAGAAACATTTATTAATGTTCAATTAACACTATTCTTTTAACTAAAAACAGAATTATGAAAAGAAACCTAATTCATTTCCTGTTGATGGCCGTGATGGCTGTATGCAGTGTGTCTGCTTTTGCTCAGACTACTACAGTGAAAGGTCAGCTTGTTGACTCAGAAACAGGCGAACCTTTGGTCGGTGCTGCCGTTATAGTGGAAGGTCTGTCACAAGGTTCAGTGACTGACATTGACGGCTACTTCAAGCAAAGTGTGGCTGCTAATTCTACATTGGTATTCAAGTATGTAGGCTACAAAGATCTGAAACAGAAGATTACCCGGAAGGGCGCTTCTGTCGATTTGGGAATCATCAAGATGCATCCCGATGCAGTCATGTTGAATGATGTGGTGATTACTTCTTCCGTGGCCATTGCCCGTAAGACTCCGGTAGCTGTATCGACAGTAGCACCGGTGTTTATCGAGGAGAAATTGGGAACAAAAGAGTTTCCGGAAATTCTGAAATCGACACCTGGGGTTTATGCCACTAAACAGGGAGGAGGTTTCGGTGATTCTCGTATCAATATGCGTGGTTTTGAATCGGAGAATATTGCGGTGATGATAAACGGTGTGCCGATGAACGACATGGAATGGGGTGGCGTTTATTGGTCCAACTGGGCCGGACTCTCTGATGTGACTCGCAGTATGCAGACGCAGCGTGGTTTGGGTGCCTCCAAAGTGTCAGCTCCTTCAGTAGGTGGTTCAATCAATATTGTGACCAATTCGGTAGAGGCCAAGAAAGGAGGGTCCGTTTCTTATGCGATGGGAAATGACGGATACAATAAAATCATGTTCAATGTGTCGACAGGTATGAGCAAGTCGGGATGGGCTTTGACACTGTTGGGTGCCAAGACTTGGGCTGACGGATATATTCAGGGAACGGAATATGAGGCTTACAACTGGTTCATCAACATTGCAAAGCGTATCAATGACAATCATCAGCTGTCGTTTACGGCTTTCGGAGCTCCCCAGTGGCACAACCAGCGTAACAACAACGACGGACTGACCATCGAAGGCTGGCAGACACTTGCCAAGAAATACATGAACGGGGACAGTCCATATAAGTATAATCCTACTTATGGCTATGGCTTGAATGGGGAAAGAAAAACGTCTGCCCGCAATGCCTATCATAAACCTCAGCTTTCGTTGAATCATTTGTGGCAGATTGATGAAAAGTCATCTTTGAGTACAGCGCTTTATGCTTCTATCGGTAATGGATATGGATATGCCGGACAAGGGCTGGAATCGACCGACCGGAGTAACTGGTACGGTGCTTCTTATGGTACGTTGAATACGACTTTCCGTCACGAGGATGGTACGTTTGCTTATGATGAGATTTATAAATTGAATCAGGAAAGTGAAAACGGTTCCAGAATGGCCATGTCGAAGTCTTACAACAAACATACCTGGATTGGTTTGCTTTCTACTTATACGACGAAGTTTGGTAAGAATATCGACTTTTATGGGGGTGTAGATTTCCGTTATTATAAGGGTGTACATACCAATGAACTTTGTGATCTTTATGGAGGCGACTATTTTATAGACTCTTCTTCTCGTCAGAATGTACTGGTTGCCAACAATGCCGCTGCAGCTGCCGGCAGTGCTTTCGTCAATCAGAAGTTGCAGGTAGGTGATGTGGTCTATCGTGACTACGATGGATATACAGTGCAGGAAGGGGTCTTTGCGCAGGCTGAATACAATAAGGATAAGCTGAGTGCGTTTGTGGCTGGTTCTATTTCGAATACGGGTTACTGGCGTTACGACCGCTTCTACTATGATGCGGATCATGCGAAATCAGAAACTGTCAATTTCCTGGGCTGGACAGTGAAAGGTGGTTTGAACTACAACCTGACTGAAAATCACAACCTGTTTGCCAATATCGGTTATATCAGCCGTGCTCCTTTCTTCTCGGGAGGCGCTTTCCTGCAGTCTACTACAAGTAACCTGACCAACCCGGATGCGGTGAATGAGAAAGTGTTCTCGGCGGAATTGGGTTATGGCTTCCGTTCTAAATTCCTGACGGCAAACTTGAACCTGTATCACACCAAGTGGATGAACAAAACGATGAGTCGTGGTATCGATTTGAAAAATGGCGAAGGTGTTTTTGTAGACCGTATCAGCATCAACATGAGTGGGGTCAATGCGATTCACCAAGGTGTGGAACTGGATTTCGTGGCGAAACCGTTCAACTGGCTGGATGTGCGTGGTATGTTCTCTATGGGTTTCTGGCGTTGGGACTGTGATGCCAAGGGTTATTTCTACGATTCTACCGGACAGCCTGTAAAGAGCTGGACAAACCAGGGACAGATTACACATGCTTCCGGTATTCAGGCTGAAGACCATGCTTCGATGACCATCCATCTGAATGGTACGAAAGTGGGTAACTCGGCTCAGACTACTGCGGCTTTGGGACTGGATGCCAAGATTACTAAAGACCTGAGTGTGGGTGTAGACTGGAACTATTATGGCCGGAACTATGCGGAATGGTCGTTCAACTCCAATGATTTGGTGGCCAACGGAGAGAAGTCGTATGACGATCCATGGAAGATGCCGGATGCAAATGTTTTCGACTTGAGCGCCAGATATCGTTTCAACATCGGAAAAATCAGTGCGACACTTTATGGTAACATCGACAATGTATTCAATCAGGAATATATCACGGATGCCATTGACGGTGCTTCACACACCTGGAAGGATGCCCGTGTGTTCTACGCATGGGGCCGTACTTACAGCGTGAGACTGAAACTTAATTTTTAATCTCTAAAGTTGGTGGAATTTATGAAAAGAAACTATATAATCCCCGCAATGGCATCGTTGCTTATGTTAGGTGCTTGCGATTATAATGAAGATAACTTTGAGGGACTGGACAAAATGACCCGCCCTACCAATGTCTTTAAGAAAGACTATACTCTGACGGATGCAGATTATGCAACAATTGCCAACAACAGTACCAACAAGGCGCTTGCCGAAGCTGCCGGCCTTTCCGGCGAACTGTCGGCACTGAAGACCTCATTGACCTTTACCGATGAATTGCCGGGCACGGAATATATTCCTGCTTTTCTGGCAGCTACCTGGTATACGGGGGATGACGGTTCTGCAATCAAGGTTACTTATAACCAGCGGAGAGCATCTACTGCTACGGAGAAAGCGCTTAATGCAGCCTCTATCTATAGTGTCAGCAATGAGGACTATGAAACGGCATGGGAGGGTGCCAAGAATACCTTCTTTACTCCCACAGAAAGTGCTTCCAAGCATGTGCCGGGTATCTTGAAAACGAAGTATCCGGAAGCAGCCAATGGGGACATGGTATTGGTGGACTACAATTATTCGGAACAGGAACCGAGCGGGGACGCTCCGGCTTTGAGCGAGGGCTTCGACGGACAGACGAACGGTGAGAATGTGGCCATTGACGGATGGCACAACGTGACGACCATAGGTACGTATGCCTGGCAGGCCAAATCGTACAGTGGTAATCTCTACATACAGCAGAGTGCTTACAAGCATGACGGTGAGTTGGAATCTTATATGATTACGCCGGCTGTGTCCATCGAATCGGGCATGAAACTTACTTTTGATGCTTGTTATGGAAATTACAAGGCAGAGGGTGGCCGTCTGTCAGTGCTCTACAGTGAGAATCTGTCAGATTTTACGAAAGAAGCCATTGATGCCGCTACGTGGACAGATATCACGTCTGCCGTGAATATACCGGTTCCCGATGGAACTTATGGTACATTGGCTAATGTATGTGACTATGATCTTTCTACCTTGGCCGGCAAGAAAGTTTATTTTGCATTCCGTTACAACGGCAATTCAAACAATGCTACGACTACTGTGCAACTTGACAATGTGGTAGTGAAGAAGGCGGCAGGAACCAGCGATTTGAAATCGACTCAAGTGAGTGACCTCTTCCAATTCAATGGAACCGATTGGAAACTGTTTACCGGCGCTCTTTCTTTGGATGCGGCAGACTATAAGGCTATGGGCAGCAACTATGGAAACTTGGACAGCTCCATGGCCCCCGACAATTATTTGCCTGTTTACCTGTCACAGCGTTATCCTTATGCACAGGAAGAAGATCAGTATACGGTGGCCTACAAATACTATGACGGAAAGAGTAACAGTGTGAAATGTGCTACTTATATGATGCAGGCTGGCAAATGGGCCACTACTACAGTGCAGGTACTCACTAATCAGTTTGTGCTGACAAATGGCAAGTGGAACTATGACCCCAGCACGGTAATTGATTTGCCGGTAGAGAAGGGAAATGCTGAAGTTTCTGCCTTCTATCAGGCAATCACGGACTGGGTAAAGGAAAATCATCCTGAATATGTCACAGGGTATGGCAACAATGATTATTACTATGGTGGCTCAGCTTATCAGAATAATTTTGACTTCCGTGTGAGTGCATGGAAAGGCCAGGGTACTTACAATGACATGAGTGATGCCGACATTGAGAAACTGATGTGGGAGCGTCTGCCGGAAGCTTTCCCGCACGCGTTGGAAGCTCTTTACGGTTCTGTCACTCCGGTAGACGGTATCGATGTGATTTACACGATTAATTTTGGAATTTACGATGGTAGTGCGACGGTAACCTGGACGATTCAGTACAAGGTGGTGGCTGCCGGTAAATTTGAATATGTGGCTGAATCCTTGAAGAAAGTAGAATAAAACGTGAGTATGATATAAAATCAGAAAAATGATAAGTTGCCCGTCATTGAGTCCAATGGTATCAATGGCGGGTTTCTTTTTGAAGAAACAATGGGCCGTGATAGCCGAACGAGGAAGATTGCGATCAATCTGGTGGTTGCTGTGTCTTTTCTCCGGTAGGGGAAAAAAGTGAAGTGCGTAAGTTTACTTTTTCTTACTCTGTCAGTAATCATCCTCCCCGTTAGGGAATAGCGCTCTGCGTTCTGCTGCTGCATCGAAAAACTCATACTCGTCTTTCACCTTGGCTATCAGTTGAAGAATGTTGGTTATCAGTTTACGTTCCGAACTGCGTGCTGCGGGCAGGTAGTCCTCTAAGTCCTGTTCCATCGTGCAGACTTCTTCTTCAAATTCGTTAATGTCGAAACTTTCGTCTTCCAGCAGGTCATTGTCCAGCGCATTCTCCATGCGCTTTTTTAGTTCCAGTAAGTCATCTCTGTTCATTGTCATCATATTTTGTGCCATAAAGATAAGAAGATTATTCTTATGTTGTAAAACTTTTTAGTGTCTTACTGGCTAGGAGGATAAATCCTTATAGGGGTCTAATTCCTATGAAACAAATTCTTTAACATAGCGTAATTATTAGTGTTCACTAAAAAATCATAGGAATTCTTTACTCAATATAGCTATCTGTCTCATATATTAAAATCTGTTTTAAATTATTTATAATCGATTATAAATTAATAGGCTAATTGGGGTATTCTATATTTTGAAATTCTTTCTTACTTGCAAAATCTACTCTTATTCAAATGTCGTTAATACAAAATTAACCATATTGAATCGTATTTTCCCAAAAAGCATCAGTGATTTTAGCCCTAAATTGCATTGATAAGAATATAATATACCACCTGTATTCTTTTCCAATAAAACTACCATTTCAGGTACAGATAATTGATTATTCCCTAATTCAAGTTCTATGTTTTGTATTCGATAACACTCCGATATATGTACACCTCCAATTCCTGCACCTCTGATAGTATCTAATTTACAATGAGTAGTGATGTATTCTTTGTTATTCTCAAAGAATCTTTTGTCTAACGAACCATAGGAAGCATCACCGGTATCAATGTTCATTAACATTTTATTGCCTTGTACGATACCCTTGCTCAATAAATTCATACTGGATGAAAAACACATATTTGGGAACACTTGACTTCGTTTAGGAGCGACTGATGGAATTGTAATTTTATGATTAACAAAATCAATGGTCAGGTCTTTGAGTTGTAACATCAGTTCGCTACCGACAACAATATTGAAACAATCAATATATTTGTCTGCCTCTTCGTTGTTGGTTGTTATATTTATGACATAAAAAGGAACATCTGTAATAATCATATCTCCAATTTTTAATTCCTTTGCTATTGCGTAGTTCCCATTTTGTATACCTACTCCCCCAACAGTACTTGATGCTTCAAGTGGAATTAAATTATATTTAAGGGCTAATGATTTTGAAATAATATTTACTCCTGCTCCTGTGTCAAAAGTAATATCAGCTTCAACTCCATTGATATAACTGTCTCTTAGATGTATTAATACCGAATTATTCTTTTCTGGACCAACAGGTACAATCTCAAATGGAATAGTTCCTGCCGAATTTTCAAATGTGATTTTATATGGATTGTATTTAGATAATGCTTCGTATTGATTGATAAATTGCTGAACACCTACAATGGTTGTACTATCAAGATGAGTGCGTATTGAGTCAAGAGTTGAAGATAACATTTTTGCAGCAGCCTTATTATCTCCAATCCTGCTTAAGTCCATTGCAAACATCATAGAAGAATTGAGTAGATTGCCAAGATCAAGATTTTCTGACTGAGTGTTGAATAATTCCGTAAACGCAGGAATAGAAACATCCGGACGATTTAGCCTATTTCCTATAAGGCAACGAGAATATATTTCAAAAAAATCGCTGATTGAATCTCTGGGTTCTGTTTGATATAAAGAATCCAATGCAAACCAGTCTGAATTATTCATTGCATCGGCTATTTTTTCATCTGAACTTTGACTATATCCCAATGAAAACGAACCTAAACATATCCATAATGTAAGAATGAGTTTCTTCATAATCTGTTGTATTATTGTTTAACATTGTCACAACTCTCTTTGTTAGGATCTATCCTATCTATTCTTCAACTATTTCTTTGAAATTACTCCAATTACGAGTGTTTCTATATAAGTCAGCAGTTCCTTTGGGCACAAAAAGAGCGCATTCTTCTGTGTTAGGAACAATCCTTACCGTAAGAGGTTCTTGCCATTTAAGATGCAAACGTGAAACAGAACATCCAAGAAATGCTTCACTGGAAATGGTCATTACAGTCATGGGAATGGTTAAATCCTTCAATAAAGACCCGGTCGTAAAAGCCTGATTCCCTATTGACGAAAGGTTTGAATCATCATTGATTTGTATATCTTCCATTCTCAAACAATCATAGAATGCCTTGCTATTGATTTCCTCCACTGAATTGGGTATTTGAACCTTATTTAGGTTTTTACACCCTTTGAAAGCTGACATCCCGATGATTTTCAGTCCTTCAGGAAGGATTATTTCTTTGAGATTAACCGCATTTGTAAATACATCGGAAGGAATTTCTCCATATAAGAAAATGTCTTCATACCTCTTTGACGGATTCCAACCGTAATACTCGAATGGATTTTTATCACCGGCAACAATTGTACATTCTGAGAGGTCAATGCTTACAGGATTTTGTGCATAGCTATTTTCCTGATTTGATAATAAACTTTTTATGACCGGAAAATCGAGACCATTGACCGGGCCGATAATCTTAAGAGAACGTATGCGGTTTAGGTTGCTGGCTTCATTTCCTAAAAGAACCTGAAGGCTTCCCGGCTTTTCAACTGATATTTCCACATTTTCGCCCAATGAAGCTGGCTCTTGAATAATGCAAGGACCACAATTATCAACAGCCGATTGGTTATTGATTTTAAAATCCAAAGACGCAATTCGTCCTAATCCATCGTTTTTTTCAAAGGTCAAGGTTATAATGTATTCATTATCATTGGCAGCTGTAACTTTTTCTACCTTTATCCAATCCGTGTTTTCAGGGTATATCTCGGCAACTGGAAGAGAGCCGGCTTGTACCTTGACGCTCATTTCTCCTTTCCCATTATGAAGATAGTAGCAATTATTTTCAGGGACAACGCGGGGAATACCTTCTTGCGTAATGTGAATAATGGTTGTTTCGCCTTTGGAGCTAACAACCACAATGCCCTGCCGGGACGAAATGTCGGGATTTTCCGAAATGTTAACACGTAATTCTCCATTGCCGTCAATGAGTGAAATGGAAGTATCAATCCATGCCTCGTCTGACGAGACCGAAATATCGGAACTCTTTGTTGTGAATTTCAGGACGGTTTCTGTCTTGTCGGAGGTAAAACTAATTCCCTCTTTTATCAGTGCCAAAGCATCCTGAGACCACGAAATCTTTTCAAACTCTTCATCATGGCAACTTGACATGAATGCAGAAAGCACAATACTCAATAAATAAAATGTTATTTGTCTCATATATTAATTAGCCTTAATGTTATTTATTCGTTTGACAATAAAAAAGTGGACGAGCTATTGAAATTTTTACTGTACTTACATTAAATCTCAGTTGAATACATTTTCACTTTGTTTTCCGTCGAAAAATAAAATATTCCATTTTCATCGCTTGTACAACCTGCTATAATCGTGCTGTCTGCAGCTTGACATAAGACGACATTGGCAAATACGATACTTTGTCCATCACTATCTACCACTGTACCTGTAATGGATTGTGCCCAACTGAATATAGGTGTGAGCATAAGGATACAAACTAAATACTTTTTCATTTCTATTGATCCTTAATTCCGCAACACTATTACAAATATAACTTTTTAAGTACCTGAGCAACAAAAAGTTGCTCAGGATTTTGCCATGTCAGATTTTTCACCTAT
>NZ_JAOQJI010000049.1:0-27884 GCF_025567125.1 Phocaeicola fibrisolvens
CTCCCATTTTTCAGTGTCCCCGGACTCATTCAGGAAGCTGATGGTAAGCCCACCCAAAAAAAAAACTCCCATTTCTCAGTGAATCGCACTTGAGAGGTCGTATTTGTTTGAACTGGATATACCGGTTCTTCGAATGTTTTTGTTGCCATAATTCTGAGTTTTTTACGAAGTAAACTTACCGAGTTAGATTTCAAAAAGACATTGTTTTATTTACGCTTGTGCGTCCCGTACAGGCGTGATTTGAGAGTAGTGCTGCGCTTGTGGTTTGCTTCCTCTATTTTATCGACAAGCAAACCGCAGAACTCTTCGCCGTACATGTAGGCCATCTGTTCCTTCAGCACCATGATGGATGCAAAGTAGGGGCGGGAAAACCATTCTCGAGGTTTACGCGGATTGCCGGATGTATAGTATCCACCGGGTTTTGGCCCAACTTTGCGAGGCACATTTAGCCCGTGTTCTTCACGATAGACCGGGTTTAATATCTCTAAGTCACCGCCGTTACCTTTGGTATATCCTTTACCGACACCCATGTCCTGATATATGCCGTACTCCAGAAACTTGTGCTGAATGGTAGATACTGAGTCCGTGGAAGATATGACGTTATCACGTATCTGCTGGTGAAGTGAGTATGTATTAATGACATGCAGCCGTTCGATTTTCTCTCGCCAGATTGTTACCATCATTTCCGCCCAGGCTTCCTGATATTTCCTGCGGTCTTCATCGGTAGCTGCCGGTCTGTTTGTGTCCGTTTTAGCCATCCCACTCGTCCTCCATATAACATAAATCAGTTGGTTCCGTCAGCTCTACCATGAAGTACAGTCCGGTGCATCCGGAAATGAAATACTCCCCCAGTTCACGGGCGTAGATTTTGGAGACATTCAGGAAGGATAAATCCAGGTCTTCGTAGATGTATTTGTCACGGATCATGCGGGAATGGAACTGTCGGAAGAGATGCCGACAGATGTCAAGCTTTTCCGCCCGGTCGGTCATGTCATCGTATTTGTACCGGATCAGGAGAAATACCGTGAAGGTACGCTTCTTGAACCAGCCACCACCGATTTGTTCTACGGCAGCGTCGTTGGTATCATCGACACAGACGAAAGCGGATTGTTTCCGGAAATTGTCGAGCACATCCTGAAGGGAATTGATTCCGCTACAGGAACACGGGTAGAACGAGTTGGCTGTGGCCAGCTTGTTCTTTTCGGTCAGCTCTTTAAAATAAGCGTGGCCGTCAAAGAATTTATTTGTGTCCATCTTGTCTTGATTTTATGATTTGAATATCGTGTGCTTTTGCGTCCAGTTCAGTCAGGGCTCGCCAGCAGTCCATCTGCAGGACTTCCTTTTCTTTCGTCACGTCTCCGCCGGTCAGTGCCCGGATCTGGGCGTTCATCGCGCCCATCAGGTCGGGCAGTTCCGGCTGATCAGCGTCGGCCGGTCGATGGAATGGCTGGAAGAAATGGGGGAATAGGGATATGAAATACAGTTTGACGCTGCCCCACCAAAGGAATACGGATACCAGTTCGTATTCCTTGATACGGGAAAAGGCAGCCTTCAGTGAGCCTCTGGCACCAGGATTCTTCTTGTACAAGAAACCATACAGGGATTTGAGTTGGGAAATATCCTGCGAATACAGGTAGCCCTGGTAGTGGTTCTCGCAACAAAGGTAATCTTCGAAGCTCAGTCCGTGCAGCATCGTATCGATGGCGTATCGGCCGCCTATCTTGTCCAGACGGACGGGGTAGGCGTTGGGCTCGGAAATAAAATCAATTTGCCGGAGAAAGCTGCGCACCTGCCAGTCCTGAAGGATGAATCTCAATATCTTGTGCCAGTTCAGGCGGAACGTGCACAGCCACCCTCCCTTGACTCGCTTCCGGACACGGATTCCGGTAAAGCGCATGAAGACGTAGGTCTTTGCCTTGGCCGGAGGAAACAGGGTGATGACCAGGAACACATATCGAAGCTGTTCTTGGTTGAGCTGCTGCCACGAAGTGGGGAAACGGAAATCGAGGATTCTACCCCCAAAAGTATGTGGAATCGTCTTTCTCATTTTTGTAGGTCTCAAAATGTTTGACTTTGTACGCCTCGGAGTCCTTGTAAGCAGTGAAGGTTTCTGCCTTGGCTTCCGCGTAGTTCTCGATGCGATCCAGCATGGCCTTTGCCGTCGGCCAATCCTTTGCAATGCAGAATCCGATAAACTTGCACATGTAGTCGGCCATAGCGGTTTCTTCTTTGGTGTACGCATTGTGCCGGGTCTGTTCAAGGATATGGTCGAAGAACTCAGCCGACACGTGCTGCCGGAGTTTTTCTTCTGCCTGATACATGCGGGAACGACATTCTACCAGCTTGGAACGATGAACGTCTGCGGACGGGAATTCGACGTACATCTTCAGCTGCCGTGCGGTGTAAATCAGGTTCGGGATGTTGATACGAGCCTGTGCTGTATCCGCCCAGTCAGTTCCGACCAGCAATTCCAGGCACCGGTCGTATGCGTCCTCGGCGGAGTTGGTGACTTGCTGCAGCAGGTTCTTCACTCTGTCTGCAGAAGCCGGGGCCAGATTCTGGTTAGACACTACGCCAAAGCCTGTCGGTGTTAATACCAGGTCGAGCTGCGGTATCTGTTCTTGATAGGTACGCAGACAAACCAGTTTTACGACGGCCGCCTCGAGGCCGGGAACAGTATCCAGTTTTTCGGCCATGTCGCCCAGCAGCACCCGGTTAATGCTTTGTAGGGTATCGTCGAGGTGAGGGGCGATCATGTCGTAGACCTCTGCCGTAGAATTGGTGGCAGAGGTGCATATTCTTTCGAAAACATTTTGTGAAAATGTGATAGCCATATTGATTTGTTTTAGGATTGACTTTCAAGGTCGGAAGCTGTCTTTTGCTTCGCGTCGGTGTTCTGGTCAAGGGTGGTAAGAAGTACCATTGGAATGTCTGGATACACCTTTTCACCCCATCCGTTATACGCAATTACAATCTGATGAGGGATGTTCATCAGGTCGTGGAAGGGAATCTCCAGTGCCTGTTTGAGTGTGAACAGCTCTCGTTTGTCGGAACCGGAGTTGTTACTCTGTCCTTTGCCGGGCGTGGCTCCCACCAGGTTGGGGTGGATATTGTCGCCGTAACAAGTAATGTTGCTGGCCTCCTGAATGTCTTCGCTCCAGTCGCCACCCTCCTTTCCGGTCTCGATGATGTTGATACGCACCATGCGGACCTCACGGCCATTCGGGTCGATGTAGTATCCGGTTATCCAAACCTTGCCGCTGTTTTCGATTCCGGAAACAAACTTCTTGATATTTTCCTTCTCCTTTTTGATACGTTCCATCTTCTTCAGCGGGTCGGTAATGTGCTCTTCCGAACAGATATTACTCCAATAGTCCTTGTGCACTTCGACCTGGTATTTCACGCTGGCATGGTTGCGCAGCTTCGCTTTTTTACCTTTCCCGATCAATCGCTTGATGTCGTACCAGTCGCCCCGGAAAATGCTGGTGTAATAGGGGATGGGGTAATACTGGAAGCCGGGCGTCGGGAATCGCACCAGGATGGCGAATTTCTTGTCTTTCGTTCGGACTCTCGTTTGTCCGTCACGCCCCGGCTCGCGCCCCATGAGTACCATCAGGTCGCCCAGTGGGTCTCGCGGATCAAGCAATCGGATGACTTCGTAGTCATCTGGACTGAGTGAGGCGTTGTCGCGGAAATTGGCATAAATCACGTGGTTGATTTTGCCGTATCTTGCTTTTTCGAACCGACAGTAACAGGCTTCTTTGTGAATCAAACGATTAATCTTTTTACCGTCCTTGGAAAGAATGATGACCGACACGCAGAAAAAGAAATACTTCATGTCCGTGGCCTGCTCGAGCTGGAACAGTGGCAGACTGTTGCGGACCAACCAGCTCTTAATCTCCGGATGGGTGGTAGGTTGCTTGGTATCTACGTCCATATACTTGAGCCCGGCCCCGTAACAGGTGATGACGTTAAACAGTTTGTTTTGGCTCATGACTTCGTCCTGACCTATCATCTTGATAATTTTGAACGGCAGTTGGTTGTCTTCGCCAAAATTGACATACGCCATGCCTTGCCGGTTCGGCACAGGTGTTGTGCTGATGTTCGCATCTTCGTCGAATACCTGGCTGCTGTCTTCCACGGAAGCCATTTCGGTGTTTATTTTGGATACCTCGATGTCGAATATTTCACCAGGCATAAAATTGTCGTCGTATTGTGAGATTGTGGGTTCCATATTAGAGATAAATTGTCATGTTGTTAATTTCGAAAAGGGATATGTCACGGAAAGAACGGATTAGGCCGGATGCCGGAAGGCGGACCCGGTGAAGTCCCTGGCGCCAGTGGGAGCCAACGCACACCGCGCCTCGGTATTCCAGAATGTCGCCTGTGCTGAGCTTCCACAGCTTCAGGTTGCAGGGTTGCCCGGACTCGAGCAACCTCAATGCGTCTTTGATATGTATTACGTTCATAGGCTTTAATTGTATGTGTCATCGAATGAGTCGTCGAAGATGTCCGGAAGCAGACGGAGCCGCTGCTGGCACCGGGATGCGAAGATGTAAGAGACAGTGAAAGCAAACAGTCCGTCGTCTTCATCGCTCCGGCTGGTATTGCTTTCGGTGATGGTTATCGGGATGTCGCCGGATTCATCCATCAGCCAGACTTCGGTCGCCCTTGCCACATCGTCGGCCAGGGCGAACATAGATTCAGGAATGTAGCCAGTATTGAGTGTGTGCTTGCGCTGCTCGTCAACATGATAGGTCTTGTATTGTCCGGCGAAGTAAGCTGCACTTCGGGTCAGTTCCGGTTCAACTGTGTCACCGCCTACAAAGTAGAATGTCTCGATAACACCAAACGAGTTCCGGAACTTTAGACCGATAGATTCCGGTTCGTCCTGGTCCACGCGGAAGGTCTGCTTCCGGGCACCGGCCAGGATGGTGTACCGCAGCAGTTTGTAGCCGGACTGTGTGAATTGGGAAGGGGATACATCAATGGAACGGATGCCATAGTCGGCTACGTTGCCCAAGGAACGGGTGGACTTGAGCAGTTGGTTCTGGTTGTTGACGAAGATACATTCTGCCGTCACTGGGATGGTCGTACCTCCGGAGGATAGTTTCCCGGTCGTAAGGTACAGCGTTTCCGTGCGGCCAAAGGAGGTGATTTTGTCACGTCCGGCCAAGGTTGTCAGAAAGTAGTCCGCTACAAAATCCTCTGCACTGCAGGGGACGATTGGACGGCATAGCAGTACCGTGAAATTTGTGGAATTATCCCACAGACTATCCGCTATCATTTCGTATGTGAAATCTGTGAGCGGCTCATTGATTAAATAAGATTCGAGCAGAGAAAGCAAATCCAATATTCGGATAATATTTTGGGAGTCTGGTGTATATGATTCTTGCAAAATTACAGAATCATTTTTCTTCAAAATGAATGTAACCTCTTCATCTGCATTGATTACGATTTCATTAAGTTGAGAAGAAAGCGCAAATTCCGGTATTTTTTGAGTGACAGAAACCATGATTCTTTGTTTTGCTCAAAGATACCTGGTGTGGAAAAGGGGTAAAAAGACAAAAGGCGCAGCGCCCTCACGGCGCCACGCCTTCACACTATCAATGTAGAAAAAATGTAATCATCTAAAAACTCGCAGTCTATCTGCGCAGCATCATCCATGCCGGCCGGCCATCGGGCCCGATGGTGAGCTTGTATCGTAGTTCTACCATCGTGGCCGCAATCTGGTTGATGCTGATGTCGGCCATCTCAGACAGTTCGTCTTGAATCTGCTGTGAGGTCTTGTATATCACATTCTCGCTTTCCCGTTCCACCGGGAGATATTCCTGGAAGTAACGGATAAGGATATATTTGTCGAATTTGATTTTATCAGCTGCCATGTTCTGCCTCCTTTCTGTCGTTTAAAGCGCGTTGGATTAGTTTGCTTAGTTGCTCCATTTCGGGGCGGGTGCAGCATAGTTTTTC
Organism: Phocaeicola fibrisolvens; assembly: GCF_025567125.1. Classification (NCBI taxonomy): domain Bacteria; kingdom Pseudomonadati; phylum Bacteroidota; class Bacteroidia; order Bacteroidales; family Bacteroidaceae; genus Phocaeicola; species Phocaeicola fibrisolvens. Next base: position 5,971 of record NZ_JAOQJI010000049.1, read on the forward strand.
ATTTCCATACATGAGGATGCTGTATTGTTCGAACAGTACCGTGTCTTCTTCGTATGCCTGGTATTTATCGACACGGAATATCGGTCGCTGTAAAGAGTCGGTCATCGTAATCCTCCTTTCTTGCAAAGTAAGATGGAACAAGCGAACCAGCACAAGCAGACAACGGCTGCCAGCCAGTGAGTGAAGATGGAACAGGTGAGCAAGCAAAAAGAAGCCAATGCTTGGGACACCAGCACAGTCTGAAGGTTAGTGACTTTCTCTTCCATGATGGAGGAGAACAATACATTTTCACGATTTAGCCATAAAGAAATGCGGCTTTCTTTCGCCTGGCTTACAGGCAATGCAATTTGATTTTTCATTTTTGTACGACATTTAAAATGAAACAATATTTTGATAAAGTACGGGAAGAGAACAAGAAAAGTTCCGCTCCCCGTTGTCGTACACCTGAATCAGGCAGTGGGTCCATTAAGACTCCACACGGGACGGAACTTATACGATATAGTAAACCACAAGGCATAAAAAATGCCCGCAGCATAAAAATGGCGAGCCATCTCGCCTGATTCAAATGTACGACATCGCAAATGTATGTTTTTGTTTTGAAATAGCAAAAGAAAAAGCGGAAACTTTTTAGTGTTTCCGCTTTTTATAGGGCCTCTGGGTTATGTTCTCAGTACTTCATAGGGAGTACTCCAGTACTGCTACGGAAGTACTATAGTACTTTCAGGGAAATACTGCAGTACTGGCTAAGGAGTACTGGTGAAGTTAGAAACCTTCCTCAAATGATGTTTGTTCAGAAAGAGCTTTTGTTATCAAGTTGTATTCCTCAAACAAGAAAGCTCCTACTTCATCTTTCTTGTATCGTTTATATTCATAGTCTCTTTTTTCTGCATTGACCTCAAGTCTGATTTTCTTAATTCCTTTTTTTAATTTCTCAATATCTTCTTTGCTGATTTTATATTGAGCAATGATTGTATATCTGTGTATATTGTAGGTTAAAGAAACTACCTCACCTATGTTATCTTCCGCTTTCTCTTTGCAAAATAGTTTAATAACTTCATCATCATATAATTTAATGAGCATAGGAGAGTCTTTAAACACGTAAAGACTATTTAGGTCTGTTGTTACAGCCATTACGTCAAGTGTGTATTCTAAAGGTTCATTGCCTATTTGGGAAACGGATAATCCGAGTTCAAAATACAATTCACTTTTTGTTGTATAAGAGGAGTTTTTTGTTGTTGAAATAAATCTGGAACCTGTCACTATCTTTATACCATCGGACGTTTGCTGATTTGATTCAATAATAGGATATTGGTTATAAGCACCGAAAAATCCTATTTTATAACCTTTTTCTTGAGCTACCATTGTATTGAAGGACATGAAAGTAGCCAATAATATTAATAATAAATTCTTCATAGATAAATTGTTTTAGTTTTCAGTCTCATCATCATTGTCAATGACAGCTTCCATGGAATTTTGTTGCTGTAACCATTTTTCTTTTGCTTCTTTGTCTGAAAGCATAGATTTTTCAATTGCCAATGTTTCTTTATATTCTAACGCAGCTGCAGCCATAGTCCATTTGACTTCTAATCCTCTTTTTTCTACTTCTTCTTTAATTGCAGAAATAGGTATTCTGAAAAATTCTTTTCTAGGGTTAACCTTATTCACCTGATTTTGTACAAAATATTTATGTAGAGCTGTTTCTAGTCCAGGAGCATCCTCAGAATAAATCATTGCATGAACATCAAACGGGAATGGAACGCTGGCATCACCCAGTTCTCTGACGCGGTCTAATGGCTCCAGTCTTCTTGTCATACCGATTTTAAATACATTCTCACCAAATGAACCGATATTAGATATTATATAAACATGTCCGGACTTCGTTTGCTGAGCCATAGATAAAGCCCTTTGGTTCTTTGCTTCTGCTTCTTGCAGTTTGACTTGTAAATCGGCCAACTGAGCTTCATACTTAGCTTTTTGCTCTGCACTGGCCTTTTCGATTGCCTGTTGAGCTTTTTCCATGGCACGGCGAATAGTATCTTCCTCTTTAGCTGCTTCTTTCATTGCACGTTCATATTCGCGACGTGCTTTCTCTTCTTCTCTAATCTGTTCTTTAATTCTCCGTTGCTCTTCTCGCTCTTGAAGTTTTAGTTCATAGACGATAGCTCCCCATTTTAATTCATCTAATCGTGCCTCGAGATAAACTTCAGTAATGTGAGCATTTCTAAATGCCATTCCTAAATTATTCACTAAAGAATAAGCATCACGGATTTTCTGTTCCAAAATACCGTGGTTGTCTTTTTTTATCATAGATAAAATAGAATCCACTTTACCGTTAAACGCGTCAAGAACGAAATTTTCAGCAGTGGTTCTTCTATTTGTTTCTACATAATCACATTTTGAAGCATTGCCACTCTTTATGAGCATTTTTGTTTTTTCTCTTGCATCTTTTAGCCTTTGTCCTGCTTCATCATATCCAAATTCTTCTGCTAAATCGTCTAATAAAGAAAAGGTTGGTTTAAGATATTCATCACCATATCCTTCAATCACATTTTTCATAGCCTTTGCTACATTTTCGTAGTGTTGGGCCTTTTGGGCAATCTCATAAGCATCTCCTGCGATTGTTTTAGCTTTTTCTTCTGCTTGTTCCAGCATTAATGTAGCTTGTCTGGTCGCATCTGACTTTATACGTTCGGCCTCCTCTTTACTCTTTTGTATCAGTTCCCGGTTAGATTTTCGGATTTCTGATGTCTCATTTTTTGCTGATTCTAAATCAAGATTTGCTTGCTGAATAATGCTTTTGGCATTCTCTTCAGCCTCTGTAATCATACCAGATGTTTTCTGTTGGGCTGAGTTTATCATATTGTCAGCTCTTTCTTGAGCAGAAGAAACAATGTCTGAAGCTTCAGCTTTTGCTTTTTCTAACCTTTCTGCAGCTTCTTTGTCTGCATCTAAAGCAGAAGAATATACTTCTAATTTTTGGTTTCGTTCTGCTAATTGCTCATTGGTGTCTGTTAATTGAACATTTGTTTGATGTAAATCATTTAGAGTAGAACTTAACTGCTGCTTTTCTTTATCTAATTCTTTAATATTGCTTTTTAAAGATGATAGCTTATATCCTAAGTAAAAGATAATAGCAAGTAAACATGCTGATATATAGATAAAAAGTAAATCCATAGGTAATATCTTAGTGTTTAGTTATTTCGTTCATAATTTCGCATAATTCTTTCTCGTAAATGAGCCGGATGTTCTTTCCTTTGGCATTGAGCTCTTCAATCTTTTTGAGTTTGGATGGGCCGGCACCTTCTCCGACGATGACAATGTTTGTTTTGCCTGATATTGTCGTATTTATGTCTGCACCGAATGATTTCAGAATAGAACCGAGCTCATCGCGGTCAGGGTAGGCGCAAAAGACACCTGTAATCACCACTTTCTTTTGGAAGAAAATCGTATCCTTGTTTTCTATGTCTTCCTCGGATAAAGGCATCAAGGTGTCATGGTCGTACTTACGTGCGTCCTTGTTTGCCATCACTTCCTTCAGGTCGTAATGTGCAAGGTCTTTCGCCAGGTGTCCCTGGTAACAAAGGTAGAGCTTAGCACAGGCTTCCGCATCGGCCAGCGCGTCGTGGTGATTGACAAGCAGGATTCCGTTTTCTTCACAGCATGTTTTCAGGCCTTTGCCGTACAGTTCCAGTGTGTCGACGTAGTGACTCAGGTCAATTCCGGTCAGTCCATAGTATCCCATGCAGACTTTGAAAACGTTGATGTCTGTGGAGCTGTTATGGCATACAATCGGAAGATCTTCGATGAAGGATTTTAGTAAAGGGAATAGTTCGGAGAAGGTGGGGGCGTCGGCTACCATCTCATCCGTCAGTCCGTGTACATGGGTGTTGCGTTCGGTTCTGGAGTCAGGTATCGGTTTGATAAGTGAATAGAACTTTTGGCTGATAACTCCGTTGTGGACTCTTACAAGCCCTATGGCGCATGCACTGGTCAGCTCCGGTGTCATGGTCTCAAAGTCTATTGCGACGAAATCTTGTGTTTTCATTTGGCCTATTAAATTTGTTATAAAAATAATAGTCCAAATGTAATAAAATGTTTAGAGGAGGGCAAAAAATCCAATAAAAAAGGAGCCTACTAAGAGGCTCCTTTTATCTCTCAGTCAAAGCAAAGTGTTGAATTAAACAGTGACCGACATTAAATCTTTTGCTAGATTATGTAACCCTCTGGCTATTTTTTCAGCCTGTTGAGGGCGTGGCTTGCTTCTGCCTGCTGCATAATGTGCAAGCTGCTTTTGGTTTATTCCAGTAATAGTTTGTAGAGCAGAAAAAGAGAAAATACCCTGATAATAAAGTAATAGGCTTTGCACGTCAAATTTGTACACAAGTTCATATTCTCCATCAAAGACCGCAGGATATTCATCTCCGTCCTTTTTGGCGCAATCTACATAAAAGCGGATGCTGTCGACAACCTCTTTTTTAAAGTTGTCAAAATCACCAGTAGTAGCTACAATCCACCCAGGGAGTAATTCACATGAACCACTATATCCGTTTTCAGTACGTGCGGTTTCAATAACAACTTTATCCATATAATATTGTATTAAGTTTTCAAATAAAGCGGTCTTATTAGGACCGCCTATGTTGAATTAAAAATCTATTAGAGCAAGCGCTCAGGGTTAAAATTTTAACCCTGATTGCTTTTCAATACTCTTTAGCAAAAATCCCCAAACATCGTCTGAAGTATGACCGTTGACGGTTACTTTTCCTTTCTTGACAGGATGTTTGAACTGACGATGGCTGCCTTCTTGATTCGATAGATACCATCCATCATCCTGCAATTTCTGGAGAATTGCTGAAACTTTCACTGTCTTCATAGATCACTGTTTTAATTCAACAGTGCAAAGATAGTAATTTTACTATTATCTACAAATGAAAACGATAAAATAATAGTAAAATAGTTACTATTATCGCCGCTTTTAGGCGTAGAAAAATCGAAATACCTTATTCCCCGCCGCCCGATTTTGCCGCCAACGTAGTGATCAGCAGCAAAATCGGGCGGCGGGCGGCCGTGACGCTACCCACCTCCCAATCTCTGCTACGGCCATTTGCAGCCCCTACAGCCGACCTTCGTCACCGTAGCTGTAATGACTTCCATCCGCTACGATTACATGGTCAAGTAGTCTTATATTCATAGTCCTGCCAGCTTCCAGCAGGGCATGGGTTAATCGGTCATCATCTTGGCTCGGGCGCGTATTTCCCGATGGATGATTGTGGCAGAGTATCATGGATGTGGCATTGCAGGTGAGGGCTTCCCGCAAAATTACTCTTACATCTACCTGTGTGCTGGCAAGTCCTCCGACTGAAATACGCTGTTTTCGGATGATTCTTCCTGCTTGGTTCAAGTAGATTGCCCAACATTCTTCTACCTTTAAGTCAGCCATGTAGGGGTGCATTACTTCATACACGTCTGTACTGGAGTGTATTGTCTTTCTGTTGTTTTTCCGTTCCTTGATACGCTTGTATAGTTCAATGACTGCCAGTGCCATTTCTCGGCGTGCTGGTGTCAGCAGGTTACAAACATCTTCTATCGACACATCGTTTCCGTTCGCCAACATGGCGTTCACTTGATTACTCGTTTCCTTGCTGTTAGTAAGCTGATACACTACTTCTGCATCACTCAGGTGGCTGCACTCGCCACAAATTTCGAATAAATCTTTCATAAGGTTGATTATTAAATTGTTAGACAAATAAAGTTTTCGCTAAAAACATACCTCCCAAAACCGAAGCCCCCAGCATTTCCAAATGGCAGGCAAAACGGGCATAAGAGAAACCTCGGGTTATCACGTCATCAAATACAAGTACCTTTTTCCCCTTGAAATAGTCTTTGTCAAGATTGATTACTTCCACATTATTGACGTGCTTTCCTGGTTTACTTTCGTGGATTGCCAGTCGTTCGCCCTCTACCGTGATATGGTCGTATCCGTTCTGGACTCCAGAAAGCCGCGCCACTTCTGCGGAAAACTCTTTGTATCTGATTTCATTTTTCCGCTGGCTGCTGGCTGGGATACAAACAAAAACCATGTCACTCGCTGACGTGCCAAACTGCTCACGGATTTTCTTGGCAACAAGCTGGGCAGCCGAAACGGCACATTTACCGTCTTTGAATGACCACACAAATTTTCTCACTTGCCAATCCCTTGCACTGGCTTTATACTTCGTGGGCAGGTAGTCAAAAAAGCTGAACATGTACTTTCTGCATTGGTTTAACATGGATTCGGTAAAGGTTTTCATATCAGTGGTTTTAGAGTTTTATTCTTGAACCTCGAGCCGAGGTAGTGAGCCTTTTCTTCTGCTCTTCCTTCTCTGAGTTTTTTTTATTCCGTCGCCTTTCGCTGTCGGTTTGTTTCGCCTTTTTACACTGCCTCAAAAGGTGTTGCCAGCCGTGAAAGACAAGTTTTCACCGTAAAGCCCTGCCTTGAATACTACTCCGAAGGGGTGGAGATTTTTACGTGAACAGCGCCTGAACTTGGCATACGGTAGGCAACATTTACCTTTGCAGTGAAGAAAAGGCGTAACCGGCAGTGAGAGGTGACACCGATATGAATTCCGAAGAGAAGAACAGAAGAGCAGTCAAACAATACATAGCTTTAGCTATACCGCCAGTAGGGAAAGCAATGGGGCGGGTGGGCCGCTGCGTGAACGCTATCTTCAGCCCAGAAAGACTACCGAGTGTCTTTCTACCTTGTTACCCGGGAAATTCCCTGAATTTACCGGGTGCCAGCAGATTGTGAGCCAGTAGATTAGCATCCAGAAATAAGGATAAACAGATAGAGTTTTTTGGTATTTCCGCTCCTCAAATTTATAATGTGCACAGAATCAAATATTTACATAAATTAATAAATGCAATCTGTATTGAGGTCTATGAAGGGTTGGCCCCACCGCACAACGAAATCTTAAATTATTTAACGTTAAAATATACGGAATATGTTAATATTATTAACAGTGAAGGGTGGAAAAATATAAAAATAACCCTGACAACAATTTATATGCTTATCAGGGTTTACTTTAAGAATAGAAACTAATTAGCTTATTGAAAACTACATAGAGGATGTCACAAACATGTCGAATGTCATCTGGGGGAAACGCTCACAGCCGATACACAGAGTATCGAACGCATCCGAACCGTCCGTTCTCGCCTGAAGCTGGTCTTCTTCTGTTTCTGCCAGCTTCTCACCTCGCTTGTCTTTGCCCCCATTGTACACGCCTGCAGTCTGTACTGAGATAAGCAGGTCTTCGTTATTCTGCACATTGAAGAAAGGAGACAATCTGGCTCTACCAGCAAACATGCGGTTGATGAGTAACCACTTCTCAATATGCTTCATAGGACTTCCAATATATACATTACGTACTTCCCAGCCTCTATCCTTGAAAGCACGCTCGACAACGTAATGAAAGTCTTCGTCATTGACCGCATAGTTTGAGCCTAAGGCCGTACTGTCGTAATAGAATATCACTTCCTTGTGTCGCTGGTGTCGGTAATACTTGCAGAAGTCATCCACCAGTGCCTCGAGCTTACGCTCATACTTTACCCAGAACGACTTAATCACCTTCAGCCGGTTCCGGTCCGGCTGACCGGCTACCAGCCAGTTGATATTCGCGTTGAAGTCAAATGCGATGCAAATAGGTTTGTCCCTGTCAAGGTCGACATCCATTAAGCAGGAAGGCTCCTTGATTTTGTCGAACTGGTATTCCAGGCTGTCCAGGTAGCTGAAGTCAGTCGCATTGTATTTGTGTGCTTCTGTCATGCTGGAGTAGAAGCCGTCTCGACTGATACCGATACGTCGGCAGAGAATGGCCGTCTGGAAGGTGAGTGGGGGAAGGTCACGCTTCATCTGATTAATGAACGCTTCCCCCAGCAGCTGCATATTCTCGATTGTGGAGAACTCTCGGTACAGAACTGCCACAGAACCCATCCGGCACACGTCACGGTTCAGGGTACGCAGATAGTCCTTCAGGTATAAAGGAACCGGTTCAGATTTAGCCTGAAGGTCGCGGATGCGCTTCTTCGTCCGCCAGATTTCATGTACTGTCGCCTGGATGACTTCTATCAGTTCCGGGTCGCATTTCTTTTCGTAGTCCAGGAACCAGGAGCCTTTTTTCGTCACCGGCATATCGGAGGTAATCAGCATGCCATGGTGGAAGTAGTGATGCCCGAAATACTGCTTGTTACCACGGTTTGCCGGAAGAGTTTCGTCCTTCAACTGTTCGAAGTCGATGTACTTAGCTTCGTCGATGTCGAGGTAATCAAATGAGAATGAGTTGGAGGTACCGGAGCGGTCCTGGCTGATAATGTATCCGATAGAGCCGTTGTATAAAGAAATCACATTCTCCCAGTTGTCGGGCTGGAAGATAGGCTCACCCCATCCCCAGGACTTCGGCGGTTTTTTGCCGATAGTCCAGTGGACATCACGCTTGAATCCCCAGCGTTGCCAGTGGATCAGCATGGAAGGGATGGTGTTGGTGAGGGCACGTTTACAGTTGGCCGCGACAAAACCGGTGATGCTTCCTGGCATGCGCTGCATGTTGCGCAGGTTGATGGCGGCATGAATAGGACCTTTTCCCCAACCACGTCCGGCACAAAGAACGATTGTCTTTGCAGGGGTAAATATGACCTGCTGCTGCGTTTCATGGAAATACTCTCTCATGGTTCAGGCTCCTCCTGTGATTTTTTCGGATTGAAAATATCGTCTTCGTTGAAGTCGGCATCTTCAAACTCGATTTCTTGTACATCCTCATTCATGTACTGCTTTATCTTGTCTGCAATGCGCTGCCGAATGTTCGGTATCGGCTTGATTCCGATAATCGTCGGGTCGCTGTCCGGCTGGAAAGGCTGTACCACAATCTTGTCGTAACCTAAATCCTTGGCATCCTCCTTGTCGAGCTGCATGTACTTGGCATAGTAGTTGTCACAGGCGGCCATCGCCCGGGCGTCCTTCATGCGCCTGGCCATCTCGTAACTTTCTTCGTTGCGCTGTATGAATCGGTAGCGATGGTAGTCTTTGGTGGCCTTGTTCAAATCACCCAGCAGGTATTTGATGATACGGATGTCTTCGTAGGCGGCTGACTTCTGTATCTGGTATCGCTTCTGAATCTCCAGTACGATTTCCTGTTCTCGTATGCGCGGGTACTGGAGCCAGTAATTATACATGTCCCGAAGTCGGAGCAGACGCTGCTGGATGACTTCGGGAATGTTACGCTCTCGCATTTCGTCGACCGAGGCGAAGAGGTTTTCTTTGGCAATATCAATTGTGGAGGGTAATGGCATAGTTATAAGTCTTCGTCGGAATCCATGTCACGGATGTAGGAGCCGACAAGCTGCACCGCCAGCGGACTTCCGGCTTCGGCCAGCTCCAGCTCGTTTTGTCTGATCTGTAATGCCCGCTCGGCTTTCCTTTTACGGTAGGCTATGCTGGCCGGATGGGATTTGTCGGAAATGATTTCTCGCAGACAGCGTTCGTCTACGTCCATCAAGACTGCAATATCCGATACCGGAGTGAGCATCGTGGCAAGTTCCTTGATTCTGTCAATCTGTGCTGAAGTGAATTCCATTGAGGTGTATGCTTCGGGTATTAATAATCTCTGAAAACTGGTCTCGTAAGGTAAGAAAGATGTCGGGCTGCGTCGTGATCATCGCACATTCGGTCCGGTTTCCTCGCGTCTGGTTCTGGCTGGTAACGACTGTGACCATCCAGCGGTCATTTTCGATAAGCAGCACCTTGGAATGATTCTCCGTGAGGTACACTTCATCGAACACGGAAGACATAAAGGTGTACAGATTTACGGTCTTCTTGGCAGCCTTCAGGTCGGCCATCAGGACAGAATGAATAATCAGCTTTCGTTTTCGGAGGGAGAACAATCTGCGCAAGAACTCTTCGGAAGTAGAGAAGGTGGACACGTAGACTTTAGCCGGGCCGGTCTGTGACAGGATGAACTCGAGGACATCAAAAAGCTGAAGCCGGTTATCCAGGTACGCCTGTAAAGGCACATCGGATAACGGCTTCAGCAATCGAGTAACATGTTTCATGCTTTCAACCCTAATTCACGTAAGGCATTCACCTGGTCTTCTCCTACGTTGTTTCCGGTGGAGATAAGGAAGTCGTATCTCTGCTGTACTTTGGCCAGCAGCTTCTCGTACTTCTCCTGGTCTCCGGATTCCTTCAGCTCTGCCAGTTTCTTCTTGTTATCTGACAGATAGCCGCGGGCTGCACTGACTTTTTTGGCCATTTCAGCGGGGTCTTCAGGTGATTCACCTTCTGTACCGCCGGCACCCTGAGTGTCCGGATTGAAATGGTCGTACTTGTTCATGTTATCCCGATATCTGGCATCCAGCTCTTCCAGTTGCTTCAGGTATTCGTACCTGTCGCATGGAAGAGCATCCTTCATGGTTTTCAAAGTCTCAAAAGTCTGCTTCAGGCGGAAGTAGATGTCTTTGTTGTCTTCCCACAGCTGACGGATTTCTTCAGGTAATGAATCATGATCCGAACGTTTACCCTTTGCGATGGTAGCGTCCTGCGGTGTGTCGTCGTCGGAACTGATTTCAGAATGGAAGGTAGCCAGTGTTTCCGCTACGGACGGTACCAGCTCTTTGTCCATCTTGACCACGTCTTGAATCGTTTTGCGGTCCAACCGGATGGCAAGGTGTTTCTTCAGCTCATACTCAATCTTGCTTGCAAACTTTTTCGGGTTGTGGGAAATATTCTGATAAAGGATGCGGTTCCGGTTCAGCTTGAGCACCATTTCCGCACCTTTCATCAAGTCGCGATTGGCTGGCTCCGTATTGAGCCAGCCTTGCATGTCTTTGGTTAACTGTTCATCTATATACATAACTGATGTCTCCTTTTAATTATCCACCCGGCAGGATGGCGCTGCCATCCGCTCCGGAAATCTCGCCATCTTCTGTTTCGATTTTACCTGTGTAGAACGGTGACGGGCAAATGTCCGTACACTGTGCCGTGAGGGTGGTTCCAGCTGTTCCGGATTCACCTTCACCTGATGTCTGTGAGATAGTGACCGAAGGATCGTATGCTTCAGAACCTATCACCCGGAATTTACCATTCCGCTGCTGGCATAAGAAGATAAGTTCATCAACGTTAGCCTGTCGGCAGAACCCAGAGGCTTCCTCATCTGTACCAGAATGGTAAAGAGTTGCCTTATTTAAAAAGGTAGGTGAAGGCTTTTCACCTTGTGAATCCGCAGTGATAGATGATTTCGTAGTCAAGAGTGCAATGCTCTGCCATTTTTTGTCAGCGGCCAGCCCGAAATCTTCCTTGTATGTCGCCAAAGAAGCCATGTTTTCTGCATCATCAATGTCCGGTAATTTGGGCCATTTTGTAATCCAGCTTTTGGGAATGAAATATACTTTGTTTCTGATACCTGGCTGCGAGGTCTGACCTGGACACCAGGACAGGGATTCGTACATCCCTTTGCTTGTACAATCTACTGCCATAATTTACCCTCCTATGCCAGCGAGAACCGGAGTTGTACCGTCGATGGCTCCAACCAGTAATCGCTCTTTAGAAATTGATTCGAACTCTGTACCGAAGAACAATGTGGCTATGTAATCCAACTTGAAGGCATGATGCTTTTCGACGGTGATATTTTCCGCATCAGCACCGTTACCGAAACCGACGAGCATATTGCTCTTTGTAGACAGATGGATGAATGGTGAGCCAGCCTTGTTTGCCAGCGGAACAAGTTCACAACGACCATTTGAACCTTCAAGAACAGTCTTCTCGAAACTGGTGTTGTAAGGTACATGGCCTACGGTAGCCTGATAATCGTCTACATAATTGTCATATACACCCTGTGGAATGTACAATTTTGTTTGGGTCTCACGCAAAACAGGGTCAGCTGCACGGTAGAAGGCTTTTAATACATCTACAGCATTGTCTTTGCTGATAGCTTCGATAGTGAACATGTTTCCTAATTCCTCTGAAATTTTAGCCGCGTCCTTCTCGGTTTTGGTAATTGTATCAAAACCATTGAACAATTCCTTGCTTTTTGTACCACCGTCATTGCGTTTTGCGTCCCAGATGTGCAGATTCAAATTTGCACCCAGTTTTGCGGTTAAAAAAGTAAGCACCTGACGGGAAATATCCACATTTTTCAGTGCTTCGCCTTTGGAAATCAAGTTCCCATATACGGTCTGCCAAACGGAGTTTGGAGAAAACTTCTTTACAACGCTACCGAGGAAGGTTTCCAAGATGCGTGGATTGATGGATACACCATCGGTATCTTCTCGACCTTCGTCATACGGGCCCAGTTCAATGTCTCCAGAGAGTTCGCCGACAACTTCTTTGCCGCGTACACCCGGTCTCTGAGTCATGTGCTGTAATGTGGAACCTAATGCCAGTACCGGCATCATCAGCAATTCTTTACGGTAACGGATAGCCGACTTAGCCAGCTGTTCGTCAGTGATTTTTACGTGTCCAGTAGTGTCTGCCATTATAATATATCCTTTACGTCGTTAAACATTTCTTGTGCTGTGTTGAGCTTTGTGAGATCATCATCGTCTCCTTCGTCACCATTGATGTGGGTGGTATCTTCGCCATCCGATTTTTGCAGATTCTCATTCTGTTTTTTCAAGTCGGAAATCTGGCTGTCTTTATCAGAAGACTCCTGCTCCAGATTGGCGATGCGGTCATTGAGGGCCTTGACCTGGTCTTCGGTAAGCGTAACCTTACCATCTTTGTCAACTTCCACACCCTCGATATTCAAGATGGAATTGACTTTCTGATAATCCTTTTTCATTTGTGTTGTTGAATGATTAAGTGGTTTATTTTGTGCCTTTGGAGTATCCGGCTGGTGTCCTTTTAAGAATTTATTCACAAAGTTGTTGAACCAACTGGGTGCGGTTTCTGCTTCTTGGCTTTCGGTCTTGTCCTCCATGGCGGGTAATGCAGGAAGATGGAACATGTTGAAGCGGGTCTTCATGGCATCGTCGAAGTTCAGCTTCGAACCGTCTTCTACAATTTCATCGATAAATCCGTATTTGAGTGCTTCCTGGGCGGTAAGCCAGCGGCCTTCCTTTAAAATAGGAAGAATGTCGTCCACTCTTTTCTTGCACTTGTTGGCGTAGAGGTTGGCCAGCACCAAGTCCATCTTGTCGTTCTCCAGCTTGTTGGCCTTCAGGTCGTCGATGAGCTGCTGGATCTGGTCGGCGTTGTAGTTGCCCCAGGCATCCACCCAGTTGGATACCTTATGAATAAGGTAGAACGCATACTGAGACATGCAGGTTTTCTTTGCACCGGTAGCCAGGATGGTGGCGGCACTCGCCACGTATCCGTAAAGGTAGCAAGTCACGTTACCGTGATCAATGAACTGTTGCCGGATGTCGAGCGCATCATCCACCGAGCCACCTAGTGAAGAGACACGCACATTGACAGGCTTGTTTTTCAAACCTGACATCTGGCTGCGGACGAAGTTCTTTGAATATCCCCACGGGCCGATGTGTGAATCAATACTAATATTATAATTCATGTTGTCGAGAATTAGTCTACGCAATATTATACCTTATATATATTGCATAAAAAGACCTCAATCTAATATGGATAGCATTGGAATGGTGGAAGTTAGGGTCACTGTTACTGTTACTCCGGATTTTCCGGTGTCTGCTGAAGGAAAATTCTCGTCATTTTGGATGATGGGGTAGGGTTTGTCGGCGCAGCCGATCAGGAACTGGGAACCGGTGACGGTCGTCACCCGGAAACACAGCTTTTTGGCACCAGGTAATAGCTTTGCTGTGCGGAACATGGTGAGTTTGGTGGTGAAAATGCGTTGTTTGTTCTCGATTTTGTCTGAAATCTCGACTGAGCTTAGTCCGATGGTAGAGATTGGACTGAATTGTTGGAACACATTTAGCCAGATACCGCGGTCGGCTATGATGTCTGAGTGCTGAAGGTGATAGGCTTCGATGCATTCAACCTTTTTTATGTTTTGAATCAAATGTACCATATTTTCGTGATTAGATTATGTGTGTTCGATGTTGTGCGGGTCTGTACAAAAACAGCTTACTCATCCGAGCGTTTTCGGGTTAAAGAACCTAAAAAAATGCCTCTCCGACTATAATTTGTTCTCATGCGGTAGAATTTCTGTCGGACAGTCTCTGAGTAGTCGTCATCGATACCGTGCATTTCACACCAGGCGGCAATGGTCTTGTTCAGGCCGCAGTTCCGGCGAGTCAGGTCGCTCATTTCGTTCCATAGATTTGCCCGGAACAGGTCTTCGATGGTCTCCTTTACAGCCGCCTTGGCTTTTTTGCCTAGGTAGTTGTAATATTGTGGGGGCTTGGCCTTACTGTCTGGAATGACGATGGCTGTCAGATCATCGGCAGCCATTTCGGGGGAAACCTCCGGGGGGCGCTTCCGGAGGAATCTTCGGATGACAGCGTTCTCGTTGCTTTGTGGAGGAAACACAACGGGATTGCCCAAGCTGTTGTGAAGCCATTGCTTCAGGTAAGGTTCCAGTTTGATGTAAAAAACGATTTCGCTCATAATGAATGAATTATCTATTACAAAGATAATATATATATTACTTTTTAGTGATTTATATTCCTTTAAATTTGAAAAGTAGTTTCTGAAATATGACACACTTTTTGCCTTCTACACCTTCTACAATTTCTACAGATTCATAATTGTATTGAAAATCAATTATTTAAAAGAGTCTTTACTTTCTACAATTGTAGAAATCATGTAGAAAATGAAGTCTTTTGTAGAAGGTTTTAACAAAAACGGCATTTTGTAGAATTTTGTAGAAGGTTTGTAGAATAGTTGTAGAATGTATAAACCGTTCATTATTAACATTGTAGAAAGTGTAGAAGGTGTAGAAACCTTTTTTACCTCGTGCGAGTAGGAAGTATCCTGACTCGGACACATAAAAAAAGGCGCAGCGTCCTCACGACGCCACGCCTTCTACAACTCTAAAACCATTTACTCAATCTATGTCTTCTTCGGTAGTTTCTCTACCTTCTACCTCTACTTCGAGGTTAATATTGAATGTCTCCCGGATCATGCGGTAATCAAAGCACAGAGCCACATCGGGGGTGGATGTTTTCTTGTAGGATACACCGCCGGTCGGTGTCGTCTCCATCTTCTGCACCTCGACACCGTGTTGGATGTTCTTGAAGCGAACCGAGTTCTTTTTGCCCATGTATTCCTTTGAGTTCTCCAGGTAATACATTAGAGAACCTTCAGGAAGGATAGAATCGCCTACCTGCTTGCCAAACTTTTTGTACAGCATGAAGATGCGGTTCTTGCGCATCATCAGGATGGGTTTCGGCTCCTGATACACCTGCTCTATCTTTATCAGGCTGCTTTTAAATTTGTTCAGATATTCGATGCGGTAATCCCCCTCGATGAAGATTTCGCCATCCTGTTGCAGGTAGGAAACCACGTTCCAGAAGTTAGCCAGTTCGTTATTGCTCTTACATTCTGCATTTTGACGGATTATGCCATCAAGCGTTACCCTGCGAATATCCTGATAAGAAAATGGAATTTCCAGTACCCCTTCGAGGGTTCGGAACGCGGCCAACGGTATGATCCAATTTCGCAAGATACGGTCTTCTACCTTTTCTGCGCCGAGCGCTTCCAGCACATCGGACAGGCAGGTATGATAGTTGCTGACAAACTGCTGTTCCATTCGTGCCCGGTGGCGGAGTATCTGAAGTGTCAGGTGAGTAAGGCCACGTTTGCGAATCTCTACCAGTTCGTTGTATCGGCGTTTCTCCTCTTCTGTGAACTCTGATTTGGCAAACGTAAGGAAGATGAGTCGGCTGAACAGCGCGATGTCGGCGGTGGCCATCTCCTGGCCGGAAAGAATCACTCCGGAATCGACAGCGGTTATCTCCCTTTTCTTGTCCCGGTCCATGTTCATGCGTGACCGGCCGGCGCCGTCCCACAGTCCCTTGAGATATTCCCGTTTGTCGATGTCAATGTTATTTTTGAATTCATCGATATGTACCAGGGCGTTGGCGCACTGCGCTACCAGGTCGGCCAGTGCCGGGATGGTCGCATTCTGGATGTTTGGCGGAATGTTCTCTATGATAAACAGAGCCATCAGGCTGTGACCGAGTTCTGATTTACCGGAACCTTTCGGACCGAACAGGTTCAGGATGGGGAAGCTCTTGGTGTATCCGGTGATAATGTCACGAAACAATGTGGCCAGCAGGAAACAGATTCCTACCTTGGCATTGTCACCGAATACCCCTACCAGTTTGGAGAAGTATTCCTTCAGGCTGATGGAAGAGTAGTTCAGGTGCACAAACCGCCGCTCGAACTGGAACAGCTTGTCGTCGTCACGGTAGATCAGGCTGGATGCCGGAAGGTAGTAGTTTCCTTTTTCGCCCAGGCGGACGATACCGTATTCATCAACCGGATGCCACTCGGTGTCAAACACCCCATTGCCAAATGCATAGAATCCCTTGCGGTTCCACCCCAGCTGGGTAATTTCTACCGCCGTCTCCGTCTGCTCGTACAGGTACATCTTCAGCCGGGTCATTTCCTTTTCGGTGGCCAGCCAGATGTAGTTACCCAAACCTTCGACCTTTTGCTTGAATTTCGATAACGATACCAGGTCTTCCTGCTTCATTTCCACGATTTCCTCTTGGCGGTTCTGGTTCTTGATGCGGTACAGTCGTTTTGGATTGAGCGAGTCTTTGATATGGAACATGGGCAGCATCACGAAGTTCGACCATTGAAATTCCTTTCCCTCGTTGGTGGAGTAGTAGCAGTTGTTGGACTCAAAGAAACCATACTTGGCCAGCAGGTCGCGGTTGATTGTCTGCGTCTTGTCAGCCTTGGATTCAGAGATTTTCTTTTTCTCCCGGTTGATGGCCGTAATCCATAGGTTCTTGTGATTGTAGATTTTCTTCAGCTGTTCCAGGTACATCTGCTCTTTGACTTCGTCACCTACCATTGCCACCATTTTGGCTATCTTGGTGACGGCTGCGCTCTTATCTTCGGTGGTACCGTCTGCCTTGAACGCATATCCGGCATACCAGGTAATATAGTCCACTTCTTCCAGGTCTCTGAACTTAGTGCGGCTGGTGCAGTAAGAATCCGGATCATTCTTGGTGTTGCCTTCCCCACATGGTATTTCTTTCACAGATACGGAGAAACCGCACTCCATTGCCAGTTGGCCGGACTTGATTACAGCCGCTATTCCGGTACCGTACTGCTCGCCGGGTTTCACAGCGTCCGCGTCCGGGAGGAAACAGAGGGAAGTAGCGTATCTTTTAATTTGGTAGAACTGTTTCTTTGTCCAAGCGGCACCAAGTGAGGCGATGGTGTTGTTGATTCCGATGGACTGCAGGCGCATCACGTCGGGTGCCCCCTCCACACAGTAGAACTTCTCTTCTTTTGCCGCTTGCCGGATGGCATTGTCAATGCCAAATATGCTGTCCGACTTGTCGTATATGTCGCTTTGACAGGAGTTCAGGTATTTGGGGGTACCGTCCACTTCGCTCATGTCACGGGCTGTCCACCCGATGATGTTCCGGAACCGGTCGCGGATGGGTATCATGATGCGGTCACGATAGAAGTCATAGTATCCGTCACCGTCCTTGCGTTTCCGGATCAGTCCGCACTCCACCATCAGGTCTGCCGAGTATCCAGCCTTGATGGCTGCTTCTGAGAAAGCTGACCAGGAAGGGAGTGCGTAGCCGATACCTTGTTCCTGAGGGTATTGTTCGCCCCATCGCTGTTTGATTTTTGCCCGGGCTGCGTCAGCTTCCGGTTTTTTGAGATTATGAAGAAAGAACTGGGAAGCAAACTCGTTGATGGCAAACATAGACGCGCGTTTCCGGGCCTCCTTTATCTCTTCCGGATTCTTCTGCTCTTTTTTATCCTCAATCTCGATACCGTATTTGTCAGCCAGCCAGTGGCACGCTTCGGGAAAATTCATGTTATTGATTTTCTCGACAAACTTAATGACGTTACCGCCTTCGTGACAGGCTCCGAAGCAGTACCATAGACCGCGCGCCTGGTCCACCATGAAGGAAGGGGTGTCTTCCTGGTGGAACGGGCAACAAGCCTTATACCGTATCCCGGCGCGTTGTAGTTGGACGAATTGTCCGACCACGTCGACAATATCCGCACGGTCGAGGATCTTTTCTATGTCCGAGTTAGAAATCATGTTTTAGAGTGTCTTGGGTACCGGCAAATATCATGTATTTGCCGGGTAAATAAAAGATAGATTAGAAGTGTATGTCGTGATCACGCAGACGGGTGTTGTTGTTGATGTTGTAACACCGGCCGAAGCCGTCCCATCGCACCCGCTTTCGTCGCTCGGAATTTTTGATGATTCCGTTGCTTAGCGACTTGCGGCTGATAATGATGTAGCCGGTCACTTTGCGCACCAGCATGTCGGAGGTATAATAGACATGCTCAATCTGTTTTGTATGGAAGACGGATTCCCATTCTTCCATCCTGTGTAGTTTCATGTTTCCCATAATGCCACTATCTAATCTGTATAACAACTTTTATTTTTACTGAAATCTGATTTTATACGTACCCACATGTTTCCTTAATTCAGAATCGAGATTTAAATATTTAATGGAGACAAACATTTGGAGATACCGTAGTGATTTTGGATCACCTCCCTGGTTCTTGCATAGTCTCATATATTTCCGTGCATGAAATTTTTGCATCCTTCTACGTTTAATCAGGTGTAGTTTGTTCAGTTTTACTATATCTTTTTTCTTTGTCATAATTCAATCTTCTTTTAAAGTTATATGTACATCCACAAAGCAACCACCGGGGCCGGATAAGGCGTTGGGATGGGTATAAGTTACTATGACAAGGGTTTGTCCTAGGAACATCTCAACCTTTTCTATAATAGCTTCCATTGGTTTGCCCAGCCCGGTGGCTTCGGAAGATACCGTTACCAAATCTCCTTGTTTCATATTATACCTCTTTTTGTTAAACGGGATCTTACAATATCTTCGCCCAATTCTATTAAATCCCAAGGATTAGAATATTCTATAATAAATCTCGACATATCCTTATATTCAGCATGATCCTCAATCTTTACGATATGTAATGAATATTCGGAATGTTTTTTTTCTATTATCTTCTTTAATATCTCGGTAATTTCTTTATCACATAAAAAACTTGTTTTTTCCATTCCTTATTCTATGAAATATTCACAACTATATGCTCCGGAATCGCTGGGGAAATCTACATTTACACAATATTCACCTCCCATTAAAAAAGGCTTGTCTGAAGTTACTGTTCCTTCTTCATTGGTGTTCGGATCTGTAAGTTTTGCGCCTTTTACCATTTTGTCTAATGCAGCTTTCATTTTGGATGAAGTAAAGCAGGTTATTTTTCGGCCTTGACGCTCTACATATATTAATCCCATTCCTAATGAAGTACATGCTGCATCTACAGTTTCTTGGACTTCTCGATAACTAAAAACCACAGCTGTTTCAAACTGCTGAACTTTCACATCTGGAAATTTTTCAATGAAATCTTCTTTTGTCATAATTAATCCTCCTTTTCTTTAAACTTCGTCTTGTTTCTTTAACTGATTGGGGTCTCTTATTCTCTTGCTGAAATCTATCAGTTCTTTAAGGTCGTGTACAAGATTATCCAAATCATTGTACCTTTGTTCAACATTGTATAGGATTGTCTGCTGCCGGGTAGTGGCTTCTCCGATTTCTTGTATGCTTAGATATTTATCATACTTTTTTTTAGTTCTAGCAAGCTCTTTTTCTAATGCCTTCAGCATTATGTCTCCGGCGAGATCCATTTCTTCAAATGTAAATCCGATGAATTTGTCAAGAAGCGTTGGAGCCTTGAGCATGGGTCTTGTGACGTATTGCATAATTTTTTGAAATCAATTTTTTACTTATTCATATTGTTGTACCAGGTGATTATCTGGCTTGTATTCTTGAGGTTTAGCCTGACCTTAATGGCTTGTATGGTATTGTGTACCGTATGGATTGAGATATATAATCTGTCTGATATTTCCTGTGGGGAAAGTCCTTCGGCCAGTGCAGCTGCTATTTGTAGCTGTCTGACGGTAAGGACTGATGTACGTTTAGGATTGCATATCACATTTTCATACT
Source organism: Phocaeicola fibrisolvens (assembly GCF_025567125.1). Lineage (NCBI taxonomy): Bacteria > Pseudomonadati > Bacteroidota > Bacteroidia > Bacteroidales > Bacteroidaceae > Phocaeicola > Phocaeicola fibrisolvens. The sequence continues at coordinate 26,092 of NZ_JAOQJI010000049.1, forward strand.
GACAGTCACCGGAAACTCTCAGAGGACAATGTACTTGCTCGATGTTGATATTCCCATCGATGAAATCTATCTTTTGGGTATCCAGTTCTCCGCAATTACACCGTATGAAGCGATTCACTATTCTGAATTTCTGGTACCTGGAATTTTTGCTTGACTTGGAATAGCATTGTTCAAGTGCGCGGAACGCATCGGAATAACATTCTCGTATAGTATCCAGCAATTCATCCACTACTTCCCGGCTGGATTCTGATAGCCGGGTCGTATAGTTCCCGTCATCACACATCACATATCCTGATGGCGTGTTGTAGAACTCAACTTGATTTTTCATTTTCTTTTTGAATAAACTTCTCTATCGCTTCTCGTTCAAGTTTTGTCCAGGAGTTGTTTCTCATCTTGTAGAAGAAAGAGGGGTAGGATATGTCGCACAATTCAATCACATCCTGAATGAATTTACTTTTTACTTTACCCGATAGAGATAAATAATAGTTAGATATTACCATTTCTGTTACTTTTTAGATGATTATATTATTTGCTATTGATTTAATTATTAAATTTATAGTGCAAACTTAAAGATTTATTGATAATAATCAAAGTATTGTTTATTGTATATTCAATATTTGTTGATATTTAGAATGATTAAAAATTAAATAATATATGCTTATACCTCAAAGAATAGTTGAATTAATAGAGAGCAACAGATTGACTAAGAAGGGTTTCTGTGAAAAGGTTGGTATATCTGTGCAAACTCTAGAAAACGTTTTAAAAGGCTCAGATATAGGCTCAAAGAGATTAGAAAAGATAGCATTATTTTTCGGAGTATCAATAGATTACTTCTTTGATAATGAGAAAATGCCTCATTCAAATATAGGTCATAGTGTAAATGGTAATGGAAATCTAGTTTCAGGAGATATAAGATTGAACGAGTGTCAAAGGGAAATTGAACATCTTAAAGAATTGTTGTCTGAAAAGGAACGTACAATACAAATTCTATTAAATAAGAATTAAAGCAAGTATGTTCAAAGGATATATCATAGAACAATTAATACGAGAGAGGAAGGTTAAGAAAGCTGATGTTTATCGTTATGCTGATATACAAAAAGCCACTCTTGATAATATAATAAAAGGAACAAATGTTCCTAACTGCAATACATTAGAGAAGATTGCTGATTTTTTCAATGTATCTATAGATATATTTTTTGAAAGAGATAAAAATGATAATACAATGTATAATGGTAATGTTATCAAACAATTATTGTTAGATAAGAAGGTTACAAACAAGGAGCTTTTAAGATACCTTGGGACTGAAGCTAACGCTTCTTTGGCTCAGATTGTGAACGGGAATCCGACAGTGAAGCGTCTGGAAAAAGTTGCAGATTTTTTCGGGGTATCGATGGATGTCTTCTTTGATCGGGAGAAACCTTTCAAGGCTTGTCCATCGGCTCACGAAGATAATGAGCTGCAGTACAAAGAAAAAATTGCCTTGTTGGAACGTTTGCTTGAGGAGAAAGATAAAAGAATTGCGCTCTTAGAGCAAATGAATCAGTTGGTTAACTCCGTTGAAGGTCGGACAAAATCCGGACAAATAATATAAAAAAATAACTGAATTCGAAAACGTAACAGCTTGATTATCAAATTAAGGAAGAGGAAAAGAATTTTCCATAGAGTTCGAGTCTCTCTTCCCGTGCTAAAGAGGATGTGTCAAAATGATGCATCCTCTTTTTCGTTATATAATCATCGTTTTGCCATTTTTCATAGAGTATGATTTATGTTTTTCCTATGTCCATGCCTTTTGG